>JAFMQT010000654.1 GCA_017354515.1 Nocardia sp.
ACCGAGCAGGGTCTGCTCTCACCGGTGATCCACAACGCCAGTGATCTGTCGCTGGCGGGTCTGGCCCGGGCCATCGCCGATATCGCCCAGCGGGCGCGCACCGGCGGTCTCAAGCCCGACGAGCTGGCCGGCGGCACCTTCACGATCACCAATATCGGTAGCCAGGGCGCGCTGTTCGACACCCCGATCCTGGTTCCGCCGCAGGCCGCGATGCTGGGCACCGGCGCGATCGTCAAGCGTCCGATCGTGATCGCGGACAACGGAAACGAGTTCATCGGCATCCGCTCGATGTGCTACCTGCCGCTGACCTACGACCATCGGCTCATCGACGGCGCCGACGCCGGCCGCTTCCTGACCACCATCAAGCACCGGTTGGAAGAGGCCGCGTTCGAGGCCGATCTGGGTCTGTAAACCGCCGCGCGAGAGGACGATTCGGACCACATGAGGATTGTGATCGCAGGCTCGTCCGGGCTGATCGGGACGGCGCTGGTGGCCACGTTGCGCCGGGACGGGCACGAGGTGGTCCGCCTGGTGCGCCGTCCCGCGGCCGCCGCGGACGAGTTCGCCTGGGACCCGATGGGTGCGCGGGTGCCCGAAGAGGCCCTGCAGTCGGCCGACGCCGTGGTCAATCTCTGCGGTGCCGGAATCGGCGCCAAACGCTGGACCGGTAGCTATAAGCAGGAATTACGCGACAGCCGCATCGTGCCGACGGATGTACTGTCGCTCGCGGTCGCCGCCGCGGGTGTGCCGACGCTGATCAATGCCAGCGGCGTGCACATCTACGGCGGCGATACCGGCGATCGGGTGATCACCGAATCCGATTCCACCGGAACCGGATTCCTGGCCACCCTGTGCCGGGACTGGGAGGCGGCCACCGAACCGGCGAGCGATGCCGGGGTGCGGGTGGTGCGGATCCGCAGTGCGGTCGTGCTGTCCCCGCACGGTGGGATGCTGGCGTTGCTGCGGCCGCTGTACTCGCTCGGCCTGGGCGGGCGGCTGGGCAACGGGCGGCAGTATCAACCGTGGATCTCGCTGGCCGACGAGGTCGGCGGGATCCATTTCGCCCTCTCCGATCCTACGATCACCGGACCGGTCAATCTGGTGGGTCCGGCGCCGGTAACCAACGCCGAATTCAACCGTGCGCTGGCGAGGGCCCTGCATCGGCCCGCGCCGATGGTCGTGCCCGCCTTCGCATTACGCACGGTGGTGGGTGAAATGGCGCAGGAGGCGATTCTGCGGGGGCCGCGGGCCATTCCCACCAAATTGGAGGAAGCCGGATATTCGTTCCGGCACCAGACCATCGGGCAGGCCCTGGCATCGGTGGTCGGCGAGGCCCGGGCGGGTTAGGTTGTTGCGGTGACCGATATCCGAGCGACCGACGCGCAACCCCGGGACGTTCTGGTGCGCGAGGCCGTCGAAAACGATATTCCGACAATTCTCGAGATCCACAATTCGGCCATTGCCGAAACCACCGCCATATGGGACGACAGTCCGGTCGATTTGGCTGAGCGACTGGCCTGGTGGCGTGGCCGGGTGGGCGCCGGATACCCCGTCCTGGTCGCCGAGATCGATGGTGAGGTGGCCGGTTACGCCAGTTACTCGCAGTGGCGGCCGAAAGCCGGTTATCGCTACTGCGTGGAGAATTCGGTGTATATCGCCGACCGATTCCATCGCCGCGGCGCCGCCACCGCACTACTCACCGAACTCCTCGCGCGCGCCGAGGATTCGCGGGTGGTGCATACCGTGATCGCGGCCATCGAAACCTCCAACAAGACCTCGATTCTCCTGCACGAGAAATTCGGTTTCCGGATCGTGGGCCAGTTGCCGGAGGTCGGTCACAAATTCGGTGGCTGGATGGATCTGACCTTGATGCAACGCACCCTGCCTGGGCCGATTTCGTTACGCGTAGAGTCGTCGGAGTGACATCTGTCGACACCCCGACACCCGGCGACACCCCGACACCCGGCGGAGGCCCGGCACAACCCGCCGAGCCGAACGAATCGTCCACCGCGCCGCTGGTGCGCGAATCGGGCGGCCGCAAGATGCTGCGCATCGAGGCCCGCAACGCACAGACCCCGATCGAGCGCAAACCGAAGTGGATTCGCACCCGCGCCACCATGGGCCC
>JAFMQT010000301.1 GCA_017354515.1 Nocardia sp.
CGGTCGGCGGGCTGAACAAGATCGTCAAGGGATCCACCGGCGGTCCCTCACCGCAGGCTCTATCACGCACACGTTCCTGGGTGGTGGCCGATGCCAGTGACGCCTCCGGCCGGGTACTCGCCTCGCAGACCCTCACCGGCGGCGATCCCTATAGTTTCACCGCGGCGATCCTGGCCTGGGGTGCGCGCACGGCGCTGGCGGGTGGTCTACGGGCGACCGGTGCGCTCGGCCCGGTGGATGCCTTCGGTCTCGAGGCGCTGACCGAAGGGGTCGCCGCCTCCGGTTTCACCGGCTGACCCGCGCTGCCCGAGCAGCGCTCGACCGGCGTAATAGGATCGCCGCACAGCTCGTCGACGCGGCACATGGCCGCACTTCGCATACGGAGGGGCCATGGACAGCACTCGCCCGGCCGAATCGGTGGCCGATCGGCTCGGTCTGGAACGGATCGGCGACCACCGCTTCCGAGGCCGGATCCACGAGGGGCCGTCCCGGCGCAGTTACGGCGGTGAGGTCGCCGGCCAGGCCGTGCTGGCGGCCGGTCTGACCGCCCCCGCCGATCGCCCGATCCATTCCGCGCAGACCTATTTCCTGCTGCCGGGCGACACCACGGTGGCCACCGAATTCGCGGTGGATCCGGTGCGCGACGGCGGGTCGTTCTCGACCCGGCGGGTGGAGGCGTTGCAGAACGGACGGGTCATCTTCACGATGCTGGCCTCCTTCCATCGTTCCGAGGAGGGGCTGGCACATCAGGTCGCACATCTGGAGGCGCCGGAACCCGACGATGTCCCCGATGTCGACGAGGTGTTCGCCCAGCATCCCGCGGCGCTGCGATGGACGAGGGGATTCCTCGATGCGCTGGGAATCGATGCCCGGTTCCCGGATACGCCTGCGCGTGCGCACGCCATGCTCGGTGTCGCCGCCTCACCGCGGCAGCGGGTGTGGTTGCGCACCCGAGCCTCGCTCCCGGACCCGGCCGATCCGGCGCTACCGGACGCGGCGCTGCAGCAGGCGGCCTGCCTGATGTATCTGAGCGATCTACTGCTGCTGTCGGCGACCACCGGCCCGCACGGAGAAACGTTGCGGGATCAGGAACTTCAGGTCGCGACGATCAACCATTCGATCTGGTTCCACGCACCGATCCGGGTCGACGACTGGTTCCTGCACGATCAGTTCGGCCGCTGGTCCGGTGGCGGCCGGGGGCTGGCGCACGGGGAGATCCTGGATCGTTCGGGACGGCTGTGCGCGACCACGATGCAGGAGGGTCTGATCCGGCGCTCCCGCTGAGCGCGCCCGCGGGCTGCCGGGCGGCTTCGCTACCGCTTCGCGAGCATCTGGATAGCAGGACTGTCTCAATAGGAAAATATCATTCTCGCCAGCGGATATGAAGTTTAGCTGCGGATATATCGGAATTTTGGTTCCGATGCGGGTTCGAATCCACTACATTCGGAGTCGGCGAGGCGTTCGGAGCGCCGATCGCCGGAGTCAGAGCGTGGGCGTTTACTGAGTAAGTGATCGTTTACATGAAGATCGAGTGTCGATGGCACGAGCGGCAACGAACGAGGTGCGAATTCTATGGCTGGGCGGGTAGAGGGCAAAGTCGCGTTGATTACGGGCGCGGCGCGCGGACAGGGGCGCAGCCACGCGGTGCGGCTGGCTCAGGAAGGCGCCGACATCATCGCGATCGATGTCTGTAAAGAGGTGAGCGGCACCGATCTCATCCCGTCCTCCACTCCGGAGGATCTGGCCGAGACCGCCGACCTGGTGAAGAATCTCGGTCGCCGGATCGTGACCGCCCAGGTCGACGTGCGCGAGTTCGACGCGCTCAAGGCGGCCGTCGACGGCGGTGTCGAGGAACTGGGCCGGCTGGACATCATCTCCGCCGGCGCGGGTATCGGAAACGGCGGTGCGCTGCTGCACGACACGTCCCAGCAGGACTGGGACACCATGATCGGGATCAACCTCGAGGGTGTCTGGCAGACCGTGAAAGCCGGTGTGCCGCATATCATCGCCGGCGGCAACGGTGGTTCGGTCATCCTGACCAGTTCGGTCGGCGGGCTCAAGGCCTACCCGAACACCGGTCACTACGTCGCGGCGAAACACGGTGTGGTCGGCCTGATGCGGGCGTTCGCGGTCGAATTGGGTGAGCATTCCATCCGCGTCAATTCGGTGCACCCCACGAACGTCAACACCCCGATGTTCATGAACAAGGGCACCATGAAGCTGTTCCGGCCCGACCTCGAGGACCCGACCGAGGACGACTTCCGTCCGGTCGCGCAGTTCATGCACGTGCTGCCGGTGGGCTGGGTGGAACCGGTCGACATCAGCAACGCGGTGCTGTTCCTGGCCTCCGACGAGTCGCGTTACATCACCGGTCTGCCGATGACGGTGGACGCCGGCAGCATGCTCAAGTAGTCGCACGTGTCGACCGACGTCGAATGCTCGCGGTACGTCGCGTACTCGCGCACCGGGGTGCGAGTACGCGACGACCGGGCGAGGAACCGTTCCACCGGGCGATATCAGTAGGCGGGTGCCGAATTCCCGCCGCGGCGCGGGTCGCGGGTCCGTATACTGCGAGGCAGCAGCGGTCGTGCGTCGAGGAGAGTTCGGTCCGAATCGGGTAACTCGGCGCACGGCAAGTTCGGACCCTCGTTCCCGTGCTGTCTCGGGAGAGCGGCGACTCTCCCACCTGTGGAGATCGCATGTCCGGTCAGATGAACACGATTCCGCCGGAGGCTTCCGGTAGGCGGATGCCGTCCGATCGCTCGCACACCCGGATATGTCTGACCGATGCCGGTCACCCCGATCCGATGGTGAGCCTGTTCCTGGTTCCCGAACCCCGGGTGCGCGGTGCGAACATGTTGCATCTACTCGAACAGGACCCGGTCGGCCAGGACCCGGTCGGCCAGGCCCCGCGTCCGGATCCGGAGCTGATCTCGGCGCTGCAAGCGCGCGGCCTGCCCGGGGCCGCTGTCGCGGTGCTGCCGTGTGCGTCCGGACATCCGGATCCGCGCGATCTGCGGCACACCTTCCACGACCACTACATCGCCGACGGTCCGATGGGACTGGACACCTGCGATACCGACGAGATGGCCCGGCTCGCAATGCTTCCCGAGCACAGTATCGGCCCGCGCCGGATCGACGATTTCGCCGACGGTTCGGTGCGCGAGGTGATGTTGGCGGTCTATCGCTATTTCGGTGTGGACCAGCGGATACCACTGATGTACCACGGCTTCGCCGACCCCGCCGAGCGGTGGCTGGGAGTGCGAACCGCCTCGGCCTGACATCCACTCGACGCACGGTCACACCATTTTGGCGCCTCCTGCCCATACGATGGGGGTGGTGGCGCCCGGTCGCGCTGTCGGCGCGGTCCCGTGCTGCCGCTCCCACATCGGCAGGGCGGCCTGTGTCCAGGTTGTCGAGGATTGGGATGGTATGACAAAGCCCGGTGTGCAGGATCGAACCGACTGGCTCGACTACGCCGACTTCGGCGAGCGCTTCGTCGCGCACGCGGTCACCCGGGAGCGGATCGAGGCCGCGCTGGGAATGATGACCGGGCAGGGGGTCAGCATCGGGCCGTTCGTGGTCGGTCCCGCGGGGCTGGTGGCCGAGGGCAAAGTCGGCAAGCCGGTGATCGCGCGCAGCGGGCCCGGGGTGGTGTTCGAGGTCCAGGTGCCGCTGTCGATGCACCTGACGGTCACCCTGGCGGGCCAGGAGTTCCGGATCGAAGCGTCGGCCGGCGTCGACTTGACCTTGCACGCGCGCACCGCCGCGCCCCTGCTGGTGGTGATCGATATTCCCAAGGTGCGGCCGCGGAATGTGAGTTTCACGGTGCGAGCCCAAGCCATCGGCGCCGCGGTCGAAGTGCTGCTCGACCCGATCGACACGCTGATCCGTCGTGAGGTGGCCGCCCGGGCCAACGCGATCATCGACGATCCGGACGCCCGGCGAGCTCGGGTCTACGATATCGAGGCGATCATGAACGATGTTCGCTCCGAACATCTTTCGAGCACGGAATTCCAGTGGTGCGACTACGAGGACTTCGGCCGGGCGTTCTTTCCGCTGATCGTCACCGCCGACCGCGTCCGGGAGGTGGTGGACGGCCTGGCCGGGCGCGAGGTCGAGGTGGGGCCGCTGCGCACCGGGCCCGGGGACGCGGCGACCGTCCAGGTGCTCGGAACCGTGCGGATGCCCCGGCTGACCCGCAGGCCAGGGGATATGCCGGTGTCGTTCGACATGGTCATCCCGGTGGTTCTGGCCCTCACCGTCGATATGGTCAAGGCCAATCGCTACCGCGCCTATGTGGAGGTGGCGTTGGTGCTCATCGCGCGGGCGGCCGATCCGCTGCTGATCGTGATCGATGTGGATCCGCCCGGTCCCGCGGATGTCACGGTGGCGCTGCGGTCCAAGGGCATCACCGCCCGGGTGCTGGGGTCGGTGGGCAAGATCAAACAGCAGATCGCGGTGCAGGTGGCCGGTCAGATCCGGGCCGAATTGGCCGATCAGCAAAGCCGGACGATCGATGTCGCCGCGCGGATCGACGCCGCTCTCGCCGGGTGAGATGCCCGATTGGCCGCGAACATCCGATTAACTGTTACTGATGGTGCCATTGTGACCGAATAAGCCTAGCGGTTCATATGTGCTTATGGTGAAATGGGGGTCGACGTTCGAACTTCCGGCGCGTTGATGACAGCCGCGGCCGATGCGTCATGGTCGGTGGGCAGCTGTTATCGGGGAAGGCGCGCCGGATCCGCTTGCGGTATCGCCGGTTCGCGCGGTGGACCGGCAGCAGATGTGAATCACGATGCGGGCGAAGGAGTTCACGATGCGTTCGGTTCCGATGTCGCGGCGCGACGTGTTCGGATATGCCGGTGCTGTGGCCACGGCCGCCGGCCTGGCGGCCCTGGCTCCTGATGCGATCGCGGACAAGCCGACCGGCACCCTGCTGGACTATTCGGCCGGTGTGCCCACCGCCCAGCAGATCAAGGCCGCCGGACATGTGGGTGCGATCCGCTACGTGTCCGATCGTCGTCCCGACGCCCAGTGGATGGCCGCGAAACCGCTGCGCGCCGACGAGGTCACCGCCCTGCGTGCGGCGGGCCTGACCGTGGTCTCGTGCTATCAGTACGGTAAGGCCGCGACCGCGGATTGGCGGGGCGGCCTGGAGGCGGGAAAGCGGCATGCCGAACGTGGTCTGCAACTGCACCGCGAGGCGGGCGGACCGGACAGCGCGCCGATCTATGCCTCCATCGACGACAATCCCACCGCGGCCGAGTTCGCGAGCATGATCGCGCCGTATCTGCAGGGCTGGAAATCTGTCGTGGGGGATAAACGCCTCGGCGTCTACGCCAACTCACCGACGATCGAGCTGGCGAAGACCGCCGGGCTGGGTTCGTGGTTCTGGCAGCACGATTGGGGTACGCCGAAGGGGTTCGTGCACCCCGCGGCCAATCTGCATCAGGTCGCGATCAACGCCGCCACCGTCGGCGGGATCAAGGTCGATATCAACGACATCCTGACCCCCCAGTACGGCCAGTGGTGAGCGTCCCCCGTGCCTGGTGTGCCCGTTAGGTCTGGGTGTGGAACGTCGGATCGGTTTTGAGATCGGGCTCCTCCGGTACCACCAGCATTTGGGGCCGGGCCTCGGGTGCGTCGCGATCGCCCATCCAGGACAGCAGCGACAGCCGTGACAGCCCCGAGAAGGCCGACGCGAAGCTGAGGAACGATCCGGTCGAGGCGATCGACAGCACCGATCCGACGCTGCCGATGGACAGCACCGAATAGGCCGAGCCGATCGACAGGATCGATCGCTCGGACCGAATCGACAGGATGGACCGGTGCGAACGGGTGGACAGAATCGACCGGTACGACCGTCGGGACAGCACCGAATGCCGGGCCCGGCCGAGCCGGGTGCGCCCGGATACCGACGGTTCGGTATCGGGCGAGGAGGTTGCGGACCGTTCGAGCTGATCGACAGTCGACATAGTAGCGGTTTACCACATTCGACAGTGATCTACAGCACTTGACGA
>JAFMQT010000302.1 GCA_017354515.1 Nocardia sp.
CGTGGTAACGCGTTCGTGGCGCGCGATCTCATCCCCGATCACGCGTTGATCGAACAGCTGTATGTCAGCACCACCTTCCGGCGGCTGATCGCCGAATGTTTCGGTCTGTCGCAGTTGTACGAGTTGTCCGATCCACTGGCCGGGTTGTGCCTCAATGTCGTGGCACCCGGCATGTCGCATCCGTGGCATTTCGACACCAACGAGTTCACGGTGTCGATGCTGACCCAGGAGCCGGAAGCGGGCGGGGTGTTCGAATACTGTCCCGGTATCCGCAGTCCCGAGGCCGAGAACCTCGGCGATGTGCGGGCCGTCCTCACCGGTTCGGCGACGGAATTGATCCGGCGGCTGCGCCTGCGGCCCGGTGATCTGCAGTTGTTCCAAGGCCGCTTCTCCCTGCATCGGGTGTCGCCGGTCGAAGGCGGAATCCAGAGGCACAGCGCCATTTTCGCCTACAGTCAGCGGCCCGGGGTGGTGGGTGCGCTCGAACGCACCCGGCAACTGTTCGGTCGGGTGCTGCCCGATCATGTGGCCGCGGCCGGCACCGCCGTGCGCGGCGACCGGCTACTCGACTGATCCGATTCGATACCAGGAGGATCGCCCGTGACGGTTTCCATGCACAGCACCGGAAAGGCCTCGTTCGACGACATCTACGACCGCCCCGATCCACGCGCCTACTGCCATCGGATGAACGAACTCGATTACTGCATACCGGAATTGGCGAAACCGGCCTTCCTGCAGCAGTTCTCCGAATTCCGCTCCGAGTTCGGCCGCGAGCCCACGGTGCTGGATCTGGGCTGTTCATACGGCGTGAACGCGGCCCTGATGCGGTTCGGTGTCAGCATGTCCGAACTCGACGAGCATTATCGGGACGCCGATACCGCGACCTGCATCGCGCGTGATCGTGCCCGGCTGGCATCCGAGGACCGCATTCCGGGCGTGCGTTTCATTGGCATGGATGCCTCGGCGCCGGCGCTGGACTACGGCGCCGCTACCGGACTGCTGCACGAGATCGTGCACGCCGACCTGGAATCGGAGGATCCGAACGAGAATCAGCGCCGCATCCTGTCCCAGGCGGATCTGGTGATCTCCACCGGCTGCATCGGATATGTCACCGGCCGGACCCTGACCCGGATCGTCCGCGCACGCGAGACCGGTCTGCCGTGGATGGCGCACTTCGTGCTCCGGATGTATCCGTTCACGACGATCGAGCGGGAACTGGCCGCGCTCGGCTATCGCACCGAGCGCCGGCCCGGAACATTCCGGCAGCGCAGATTCGCCTCGGAGGAGGAGCAGCGGCAGGTATGCGATACCTTGGCGGCCAACGGAATCGACCCGGCCGGTTACGAATCCGAGGGTTGGTTGCACGCTGAGCTCTATATCTCCAGGCCCGAAGCATCCCCATCGACCCCCGAGGACCGCCCGTGACCGACCGCACCTTCGCCTTCGACGATCAGCTGCCGCGCGTACCGCTGCCTACGCTGGAGGACAGTTGTGAACGCTTCCTGCAGTGGTCGCGACCACTGCTGACGGAGGACGAATACGCCGTGACCCAGGACGCGGTGGCCGATCTGCTGCGGGCGGAAGGCCCGGCGCGCACATTGCACGCCGATCTGGAACGGTTCGAGGCCACCCCGGGGGTGGGCAGCTGGCTCGATGAATTCTGGCCCTCCCGGTATCTGGGCCGGCGTGACCGGATCGCGGTGAACGCGAACTTCTTCTTCCGCTTCCGCGATGACACAGCGCTGGCCTCCTCGACCGCCGCCGATCAGGCCGAGCGGGCCGCCGCGCTGATCACCGCCGCGGTGAATTTCAAACTGCTGCTGGACCGGGAGGAGATCGAACCGGCCACCCAGCGCGGCGGCGCCCACCTGTCGATGGCGCAGAACAAGTCCCTGTTCTCCGAGACCCGGATTCCCGGTGATCCGCAGGACGGGGTGCGGGTGCCCTACAGCGAGCAGTGGCCGGGGCCCTCGCAGGCGCGCCACATCCTGGTGTTCCATCACGGCGCCATCTTCCGGATGGAGGTCATCGGCGCGGACGGGACGCCGCACGCCCCCGAGGATCTGGTCGAGGGGCTGCGCGAGGTGCACAAGGCCGCCCCCGAACAGGTCCCGGTAGACAGCTCACCGGGTCACCTGACGACGATGGCCCGCGCGCGGTGGGCCGGGGTGCGGGCGCAGTTGCTGAGCGACGAGGTCAACGCCGCCGCCATCGAGACCATCGAGACCGCCCTGTTCTGCGTATGCCTCGACGATATCGTCCCCGCCGACGAATTGGCCGCATGCGATCAGCTGCTGCACGGCGACGCTGGGAACCGATGGTTCGACAAATCGGTGTCGTTCATCGTATTCGCCGACGGCAGTAGCGGAATCAATGTCGAACACTGTGGGCTGGACGGCACCACCATCCTGTCCTTCGTCGACGCACTGCTGGAGAAGCCGGTCACCGAGCACGCGGCGACATCGGGGGCGCGGCCGCAGGGACGGCCGGTGGTGGAGCGGGTCGAATTCCGGCTCGATGACCGGTTGCGCGCCGAGATCTCCGAGGCCGCGGCCGATTTCGCGCGGTTCGTCGCCGACAACGCCACCACCACGGTATCCTTCGATCGGTTCGGCACCAGCCGGGCCAAGCAGCTCGGAATATCCCCGGATGCGTTCGCGCAGTTGAGTTATCAGCTGGCGCACCAGCGCAGTAAGGGCAAACTGGGCGCGACCTACGAATCCATCGCGACCCGCCAATACCGCAACGGCCGCACCGAGGCGATGCGGGTGGTGACCCAGGAGCTGCTGGATTTCGTTGCCGCCATGGATGATTCGTCGGCCACCACCAAGACCAGGCTGGCCGCGGCGCGCGCGGCCGCCGCCACCCATGTCGCTCGCGCCAAACAGTGCCAGTCCGGTCAGGCTCCCGAACAGCATCTATGGGAGCTGGAATGGATTCAGCGCCGGCGCGGCGCGCAGCTGGGAGCCACCGAGGCGATGCCCTTCTTCGACAGCCCCGGCTGGACGATCACCCGCGACGACTATCTGAGCACCAGTTCGGCGCCGTCGGTGAATGTCGAATTCTTCGGCTTCGGCTGCACCAGCCAGAAGTGCATCGGCGTAGCGTATGTGCTGCTGCCGGACCGCTGGAATATCTACCTGGCCACGCCCACGGCGGTGGCCGACCAGATGCACCGGTTCGCCGAGCAGCTGCGCGCGGCCGTAGCCGAACTCGAACAGTTGCTGGCCTCGGCCGAGTAGACGCCGCGCCCGCGGCGCGGTCATCGCAGGTGATGGCGCCGCGGGCGATGAGGCGATTGGGGAATGGGCGCGCCGGTCTGAAACAATGGCCTCTCGTGAAGACTTTCGAATCCCTGTTCGCCGAGCTGCAGGATCGTGCGGCCAACCGTCCGGAAGGCTCCGCGACCGTCGCGGCATTGGACGCCGGGGTGCACGCACAGGGCAAGAAGGTGATCGAGGAGGCCGGCGAGGTCTGGATGGCCGCCGAGTACCAGACCGACCGGGAACTGGCCGAGGAGATCTCCCAGCTCCTGTACTGGACCCAGGTGCTGATGGTGGGCCGCGGGTTGCGGCTCGAGGACGTGTACCGACATCTGTGACGGTCCGCTCCCGCCGTATCCACCCGCTGTCCCGAAAGGACGTCCATGCTTCGCGTCGCTGTCCCCAACAAAGGCTCCCTGTCCGAATCGGCCGTCGAGATCCTGAGCGAGGCCGGTTACCGCAAACGCGGCGATTCTCGCGACCTGTCGGTGATCGATGCCGCCAACCAGGTCGAATTCTTCTTCCTGCGGCCCAAGGACATCGCCATCTACGTCGGTTCCGGTGAACTCGACCTCGGCATCACCGGCCGCGATCTGGCCCTGGATTCGGCCGCGCCGGTGAGTGAGCGGCTCGCACTCGGTTTCGGCCGCTCCACCTTCCGCTACGCGGCCCCCGGCGGTACGGACTGGAAGGTGGGTGATCTGGCCGGTAAGCGGATCGCCACCTCCTATCCGAATCTGGTGCGCCGGGATCTGCGGCGGCACGGCGTCGAGGCCGAGGTCATCCGCCTCGACGGCGCCGTGGAGATCTCGATCCAGCTGGGTGTGGCCGATGCGATCGCCGATGTGGTCGGATCCGGGCGCACCCTGCGCCAGCACAATCTGCACGCCTTCGGTGATTCGCTGTGCGCGTCCGAGGCGGTGCTGATCGAGGCCAACGGCTCCGATCCCGGCGACCGCGCCCGCAATCAGCTCGTCGCCCGGGTCAAGGGTGTGGTCTTCGCCCAGCAGTATTTGATGCTGGACTACGACTGCCACAAGGATCTGCTGGAACGGGCGGCCGCGATCACCCCGGGCCTGGAATCGCCCACGGTCGCCCCGCTGGCGGATCCGGACTGGGTGGCGGTGCGCGCGCTGGTTCCGCGTGGCGCGGTCAACGAGGTGATGGATCAGCTCGCCGAGCTGGGTGCCAAGGCCATTCTCGCCTCCGATATCCGATCCTGCCGGGCGCTCTAGGCCGGCCGCGGCCATCCGGATAGGGCGGCGGGGTCCCCTGGTGGGCCGGGCACAGCCCGCCTCGGCGAGTAAGTTCTGGTGGCCGGTGACGGTGGCGATCTCGGGGTACCGGCCGGTCAGCCGCCGCCAGGCCGGTTCCACCAGTGCCGCAGCGTGTTCGGGTGATCGGTCACCTCGCGGGAGCCCGTAGAGTTCCTCCAGTACCGCGTGTACGAGGGTCCCGCGGACCGAGGCGACGGTCGTGGGTTCGGGTATCCGGTCGATGGCCCGCAGCCGGTACTCGAGCGGGCACTGCCGGAAATCGCTTGCGCGCGAAGGGGACAGCGCCGGGCGGTCGCCGTGGCCGGGCGGATCGGGCGGGGTCGTGCCGGGTGGCGCGGACATACCTGGCAGGCTATCGGCGGATACCGACACGAACACGAACGGAGATACATGACGGCCAGACGGACCGGCCCATTCGCCGACGGCGACCGGGTGCAGCTCACCGACGCCAAGGGTCGCCAGCACACCGTCGTGCTCGAGGCCGGCAAGGAGTTCCACACCCACAAGGGGCCGATCCAGCACGATGAGCTGATCGGCGCGGATGAGGGCACGGTGGTCCAATCCGCCAACGGCACACCGTATCTGGCGCTGCGGCCGCTGCTGGTCGACTATGTGCTGTCGATGCCGCGCGGCGCCGCCGTCATCTATCCCAAGGACGCGGCGCAGATCGTGCACGAGGGCGATGTGTTCCCGGGTGCGCGAGTGCTCGAGGCCGGCGCCGGTTCGGGTGCGCTGACCTGCTCACTGCTGCGTGCGGTGGGGCCGTACGGCAGCGTGTTGTCCTACGAGATCCGCGAGGATCACGCCGAACACGCCGTGCGCAATGTGGAGCGCTTCTTCGGCGAGCGCCCCGGAAACTGGACGCTGACCCTCGGCGATGTCGCGGACTACGACGGTGAGCGGGTCGACCGCGCGATCCTGGACATGCTCAAGCCCTGGGACGCGCTGGAAGCGGTGGCGCGAGCATTGATTCCCGGTGGTGTGCTGATCGTTTACGTCGCGACCGTCACACAGCTGTCCGAGGTGGTCGAGGCGCTGCGCCGGCAGCAGTACTGGACCGAACCGCGGGCGTGGGAATCGCTGGTGCGGCCCTGGCATGCGGTCGGGCTGGCGGTGCGTCCCGAACACCGCATGCAGGCGCATACGGCCTTCCTGATCAGCGCACGCCGTCTCGCCGACGGGGTGGTGGCCCCGAAACCGCAACGGCGCCCGTCCAAGGGATGAGACGGTTCGCCGGGATCGGAAACACGGGCGGGTGGTGTGACGTTCAATCCGATGTGGGTACTGACAATTAGGCAGTATCGCGGCACGGGTCGAGGCCGAAAAGGATCGGCGGGAGTCGAAGCGTTCGGCGCGGCTCCAGAAAATCCCGTGCCGAACAGGTATAAGGGCAGGCTAGCATGGCTGTCCGGGCCGGAAGACCGCCGCTGAGATGTGATCACGACGAAACCATGTCGGACAGCGAGAACGGTTCTCGCCCGGT
>JAFMQT010000303.1 GCA_017354515.1 Nocardia sp.
ACCGATACCCGCGCCCGGGTGGTGAACCAGATCGAATCGCTGCGCTCGGGGACCGCGGTCGCCCGATTGCGCTCCGAGCGCACCGCGGCGCTGGCCGGGCGGGACGGCGGTCGGGCACAGGCCCTGGCGACGCTGCGCAATCGCATCCAGCTGGCCCGGGTGGATCTGCTGCACGAGGTCGGCGTACGGGTCCGGACGCTGAACACCGCGGCCCGCGCCGATCTCGATCGCCTGACTCGCCGCACCGCACGCGACTATCCCGAACATCTGCAGATCTCGGTCGATCGGACCACCGCGGACCTGGATGCGGTCGTCGGAGATCGGCTGACCGAACTGTCCCGCCAGATCGGGGTAGCCACCGACCCCGACAGCGCCGAAGCGCCGGTCGAGCAGATCCGATCCGCGGTGCCCGCCGATCCCGCGCCGCCGGTGGGCCCGGATCCCGAGCGCCGCCCGCGCGGGGTCGAGGACCGGCTGATGATCGCGCTGGGCGCCTCGGCGGGTTTCGGCCTCGGCCGCCTGATCGTTGCCCCGCTGTCGCTGGTTCCGGCGCTCGATTACGCCACCGTGCCGGTCACCTTGCTGCTGGGCGCGGGTGTGGCGTGGTGGGTGGTCCGAGCCCGCCGGCAGATGGCCGATCGGGCACATCTGCGGCAATGGCTGACCGACGCACTGGCCGGGGTGCGGGCACATCTGGAGCAGCGGGTGGCGACCGCGCTGGTCGAGGCCGAGTCGGAGCTGACCGACTATGTGGTCCGGGCCAGTACCGCCCGGATGGTCGAGACCGATCGTCGCGTCGCCGAATTGGAAGGGCAACTGCGTCGCACCGCCGCCGAGCAGCCCGCTCAGTTGGCGGCCTGCGAACGGGATCTGGCGATTCTGGATGCTGCGCTGGCTCGGTGACGATCCGGGCCCTGGTTTGCCCCACTCACCACACGGGCATCCTTGCTAGTCCGCTAGATTTCGACCTGGTTCCGAGTGAGGAACCCCATTCCATACCGATCGGCACATCGCGTTAACCTCTTTCTTAGGAATCCGGGTATCCGTCTCGTTCTCCACTG
The DNA here is from genome assembly GCA_017354515.1 of Nocardia sp. GTDB lineage: Bacteria > Actinomycetota > Actinomycetes > Mycobacteriales > Mycobacteriaceae > Nocardia. The sequence goes on from JAFMQT010000303.1 coordinate 1,062, forward strand.
CCGTCCAGCCGGGGCGTGCCTTCGGCGAGCCGGGCGGATGTCCACAGCCACCGGCGGCCTTCCAGGTGCTGTGGGCTGTCACGGCAGCCGGCTCACCCCGCCGTTCATCTCAGGAGAGTTTTCATGACCTCAGCGACCATTCCTGGTCTTCATGGATCCGATGGCACCGCACCGACTCAGCATGCCGGACTGCTCGCCTGGGTGCGGGAGGTCGCGGAGCTGACCCAGCCGGACCGGGTTGTCTGGGCCGACGGGTCGGACGCGGAGTGGGATCGGCTGACCACCCAACTCGTCGAGGCGGGCACGTTCCGGAAACTGAACGAGCACAAGAAGCCGAACTCGTTCCTGGCGCTGTCGGACCCCTCGGATGTGGCCCGGGTCGAGTCCCGCACCTACATCTGCTCGCGCACCCAGGCCGATGCCGGACCGACCAACAACTGGACCGACCCGGTCGAGATGCGCGCCACCATGACAGAGCTGTACCGCGGCAGCATGAAGGGCCGCACCATGTACGTGGTGCCGTTCTGCATGGGCCCGCTGGGCGCCGAGGACCCCAAACTGGGCGTGGAGATCACCGACTCGGAGTACGTCGTGGTGTCCATGCGGGTGATGACGCGGATGGGTAAGGCCGCACTGGACAAGCTGGGCGCCGACCGTCCGTTCGTGAAGGCGCTGCATTCGGTGGGCGCTCCGCTGGCCGAGGGTGAGGCGGACGTCCCCTGGCCGTGTAACGACACCAAGTACATCACCCACTTCCCCGAGGACCGCGAGATCTGGTCCTACGGTTCGGGTTACGGCGGTAACGCGCTGCTGGGCAAGAAGTGCTACTCGCTGCGGATCGCCTCGGCGATGGCGCACGACGAGGGCTGGCTGGCCGAGCACATGCTGATCCTCAAGCTGATCTCGCCGGAGAACAAGAACTACTACGTGGTGGCGGCCTTCCCGAGCGCCTGCGGTAAGACCAACCTGGCGATGCTGCAGCCGACCGTTCCGGGCTGGCGCGCGGAGACCCTGGGTGACGACATCGCGTGGATGCGTTTCGGTGACGACGGCCGCCTGTACGCGGTGAACCCCGAGTTCGGGTTCTTCGGTGTCGCCCCCGGCACCAACCACAACTCCAACCCGAACGCGATGCAGACCCTGGAGGCCGGCAACACCGTCTACACCAACGTCGCGCTGACCGACGACCACGACGTCTGGTGGGAGGGCCTCGAGGGCGAGCCCGATCACCTGATCGACTGGAAGGGTAACGACTGGACGCTCCGCGAGACCGAAACCCTTGCCGCGCATCCGAATTCGCGGTATTGCACGCCGATGTCGCAGTGTCCGACCCTGGCTCCCGAATGGGACGATCCGCAGGGCGTGCCGATTTCGGCGATTCTGTTCGGTGGCCGCCGCAAGACCACGATCCCGCTGGTGACCGAATCCTTCGACTGGCAGCACGGTGTCTTCATGGGCGCCACCATGTCCTCGGAGCAGACCGCCGCCGCCGAGGGCAAGGTCGGCAATGTGCGCCGCGACCCGATGGCGATGCTGCCGTTCATGGGCTATCACGTCGGCGACTACATGAACCACTGGATCAATCTGGGCAAGAACGCGGACGCCACCAAACTGCCGAAGATCTTCTACGTGAACTGGTTCCGCCGCGGGGACGACGGCCGCTTCCTGTGGCCCGGATTCGGCGAGAACTCGCGCGTGCTGGAGTGGATCGTCAACCGCATCGAGGGCAAGGCCGAGGCCGTGTCCACCGCGATCGGCAATGTGCCCACCGCCGCCCAGCTGGACCTGGAGGGGCTCGACGCCGATCCGGCCGATGTGGACGAATCGCTGAAGGTCGACCTCGACGAGTGGCGTAAGGAGATTCCGCTCATCGAGGAGTGGTTCGAATTCGTCGGCGACAAACTGCCTTCCGGAGTTCGCGACGAATTCGAGGCGCTGAAACAGCGTTTGGCCTAGTGGATCCGGCGTAAAACCGACGCCATATCCGAAAACACACCGCCCGCACCGTCTTCGAGACGGTGCGGGCGGTGTCATTTCACGATTTCACCTGCCGAAACGTTCGGTTGTCATATCCTGAAAGTAGTTCTGCATCTCACGCTTGTTCCCCCGCGGTTGCGGGGAAATTACTAGGTGGCCGGCGCGAATGTCCTCTCGGTATTCGTGGTTTCGGTAGTCGGGTCGGGGTATGTGGGAGGTAGGTGCGTCATGACTGACGTTGTGGGTATCGATACCGGAACGGCGGATTCGGAGGACGGCGGTGTACGTGGCGCCAGTAGTCCGCTGCAGCGAGCCGCGGCCAGGTTGCAGGCGGTGCTACCGCCCGGATGGCTGGTCGAGTTGGACCGCGTCCATTCCCGCACTCGCCGGGACCCCCAGCCCGTACTCCGGGTGCGTGCGGAGCGTCCCGCGTGAGCGTATCCTCTGAGCCGGCATTCGCCTGGCGGTAGCTGGAGCCGGGCAATTCGCCCGGGTTGATCACATTCGTACAGTGCGATTCCGGGCGGCGAGGCCCGGCGCTTCTTATGGGAAATGCAACCTACCGGTTCGATTCTTACGGAACGCATTATTGCGTTTTGCTGCGTTACGGGCATGCTTGTGGCTAACATTTCAGCGGGACGTACTTTCAAATGCAATCGCAGGGGAGTCCGAATCATGGCGGTGCAAGTGGTCGGCCGATCGCTGATGACCAGTGATCAGACCCCACATCAGGCGAGGTCGGTGGGTATCGGTGGCTGGGTTGTGTCGTTCCTGCCGGGCCGGACGTTGACTCTCGAACAGGCGGCGGCGGCGCTACAGGCCGCGGAAGCCGTGGCTACTGTGAGTTCGCTGGCCGGTCAGGTGGGCTTGACGCCCATGGAGACCATCGGCCTGGCCATGCAGGAGCCCCCCTGGGATCAGGAATACATCGCCGGTTGATCGGAGCTACCGTGCGGATCCGCTGTGGTCGCCACGATGACCAGATTGCTCACCAGCAATTCCCGCAAGCCCGGAATCCGGGTCATCCACCACGCCCAGTGTGGGTGGTAGCGCGGAAAGGTGGCCAGGATCCGCGCTCGGGGCTCGCTTTCCCGGGCCCAGCGCAGGCCGCGCGCGGTACTTACCGCGAACAGTGAGGTGCCGAAGCGATTCTTCGGCTGACGCCCGGTCCGCCGCAGATAACGCCGCGCGGCGAATTCACCGCCGAGATAGTGCCACGGGCCGGTCTCGTGTCCGCCGAACGGTCCCAGCCAGACGGTGTAGGACAGCACCAGCAAACCGCCGGGTTCGATGACGCGCAGCATTTCCTCGGCCATCTGCCAGGGCTGCGGAATATGTTCGGCCACATTCGACGACAGGCAGATCTGCACCGCGTCGTCGCGAATCGGCAGCGCCATACCGGAACCGCGCACCGCACCCGATACCGGCGGTCCGGCCGCGTGCAGCTCGGACGGATCCGGTTCGATCGGGATGTAGCGCGCGCCCGCGGCGGTGAATCGTTCCGCGAAATAGCCGGGACCGCCGCCCACATCGACGATCGTGGTTCCGGTAAGGTCGCGGCCGGTCAGATCCCGATAGAAGTCGGCGACGAGATCGACGGTATCCGCGGCGACACCACCGTAGAACCGGGCCGGGTCGCTGCCTTCGAATCGGAAACTGCTCAACAGCCGAAGTGAACGGCGCAGTGTGGCCCGGCGCGCGAAACTCGGGCGTCCGGTGGGGGCGGGACGAAGCATGGCCGCGTCAGTCTGTCACAGCCGGTCGCGGCCGCTGTCAGCAGCTGTGTGAGCACCGTAACGCGGCGTTTGCCCACGCTGCCGCTATGGTGGATCGCACTGTCATCCGAAGAACGATGTGGAGAAGTTGTGCCCCTATCCAGCCTCCGCGAGCCGGTGCTGCCGCGGACCGCTCCCGACCCGGGGGCCGGGGCACCACAGCAGCCGTCGCTGCGCGAGGTACTGCTGCTGTGCTGGCGCGATACCGGACATCCGCAGGGTGGGGGCAGTGAGCGCTATCTGGAAGAGGTGGGCGCGCATCTGGCCGCTCGCGGGGTGCGGGTGACGCTGCGGACCGCGCGCTATCGCGGCGCCCCGCGGCGGGAGCGGATCGACGGGATCGAGATCAGCCGGGCCGGTGGACGGTTCACCGTCTATCCGCGCGCGCTGGCGGCGATGGTGGCCGGTCGGCTGGGTTTCGGGCCGCTGCGCGGGCTGCGGCCGGACGCGGTGATCGACACCCAGAACGGCATTCCGTTCTTCGCGCGCGCGGTCGGGGTGCGTTCGGTCGTGCTGGTCCATCACGGGCATCGCGAACAGTGGCCGGTGGCCGGCCGGCTGGTCGGCCACATCGGCTGGTGGATCGAGTCCTGGCTGTCGCCGCGGGTGCATCGCGGCAATCAGTATCTGACGGTGTCGCTGCCCTCGGCGGAGGAACTGTCGACGCTAGGGGTGGACCGGACCCGGATCGCGGTGGTCCGCAACGGCGCCGAACCCGTTCCCCCGCAGGCCCCCACCGGCGCCGTGGCGACCCGCACCCCGTATCCGAGTGTTGTAGTGCTATCCCGGCTGGTTCCGCACAAGCAGATCGAGGACGCACTGACCGCGGTCGCCGGATTGCGTTCGTCGATTCCCGGACTGCGGCTCGATGTCATCGGCGGCGGCTGGTGGGCGGAGAATCTGCGGGACTTCGCTCGCGAACTCGGAATCGCCGACGCGGTCGAATTCCACGGCCATGTCGACGAGGTGTGCAAACACGAATTACTTTCCCGCGCCTGGGTGCACGTACTGCCTTCCCGCAAGGAGGGCTGGGGCCTGGCCGTGATCGAGGCCGCTCAGCACGGCGTCCCCACCATCGGCTACCGCGGCTCCCGGGGCCTGACCGACTCGATCGTCGACGGCGTGACCGGAGTGCTGGTCGACGACCCCGCGCAGCTCACCGATATCGTGGGTGAACTGCTCCGCGACGACCAG
>JAFMQT010000655.1 GCA_017354515.1 Nocardia sp.
GGGTCGGTCACGGTTGATCCCTTCGCTGGAGGTGGAAGGTGTCCTGCACCAACTCTACGACGCGATCGTGCCCGCCTTCGGATACGCCGCGTTGGTCGAATGTATGTTCGATATATGTGGAGATTCGGGCATGCGCCGGGTGGCCCTGTGCTGAGTGGTTACGGGCTGGGCGGTTACCGATCGGGTGGTGGCTATGGGCTGGGGTAACGGTCCGCCGACCTGGGCGGAGATGGAACGGGTGCTGTCCGGGCGCGGTCCGCAACCCCCGGGGGACGGTGGGGACAGTCCGGCCTGGTCGCGCAAGCGCGGAGCGTACCGGGCGGGGCCGCGGCCCGCACCGGACGAACCTGTGGTCCCGTACGCGGAGCTGCATACGCATTCGGCCTACAGCTTTCTCGACGGCGCCTGTCAGCCCGAGGAGTTGGTGGAGGAGGCGGTGCGGCTGGGATTGCGGGCGCTGGCGCTCACCGACCACAACGGCTTCTACGGGGTGGTGCGTTTCGCCGAGGCCGCCGCCGAATGGAATATGCCGACGGTATTCGGCGCGGAATTGTCGCTGGGTGAAGCCCCCGAGTCGCCGGTGCGCGATGTGCCGGGGCCGCTGGATTCGCGGCCGCGCACCGGTGAGCCGGATCCGGCCGGACCGCATCTGCTGGTGCTCGCCCGCGGTCAGGAAGGGTACCGGCGGTTGTCGCGGGAAATATCGGCCGCGCATATGGTGGCCGGTGAGAAGGGAATTCTGCGCTACGACCCGGACCGATTGGCCGCGGCCGCCGACGGGCACTGGCATATTCTCACCGGCTGCCGCAAAGGTCATGTGCGGCGGGCCCTCGAACGCGGCGACAGCGCGGCCGAGGCCGCGCTGCGGGACCTGATGGATCGATTCGGCCGTGACCGGGTCTCGGTCGAGCTCACCCGGCACGGCATCCCGGAGGACGATGAACGCGATGCCCGGCTGATCGCCCTCGCCGAGCGACTTGGACTGCCGGTGGTCGCCACCACCGCGGCCCATTTCGCCACCCCGGCCCAGCGGCGGCGGGCGATGGCGCTGGCGGCGATCCGCGCCCGCCGCGACCTGGACGATATCGATGGCTGGCTACCGCCGGACGGCGGCGGCCATCTGCGTTCGGGGGCGGAGATGGCGCGGTTGTTCGCGCACTGTCCGCGGGCGGTGTCCGCGGCCGCCGACCTCGCCGCCGAATGCGCCTTCGATCTGCGGCTGATCGCCCCGCGACTACCGCCTTTCGAGGTGCCCGACGGTCACGACGAGAATTCCTGGCTGCGGGAACTCACCCTGCGCGGCGCCCACCGCCGCTACGGTCCGCCGGAGCGAAATCTCCAGGCGTACCGGCAGATTGAATATGAGCTGGGCATCATCGCCCGGATGGAATTTCCCGGCTACTTCCTGGTCGTGCACGATATCGTCGCCTTCTGCGAGGCGAACGACATCCTGTGTCAGGGTCGAGGGTCGGCGGCCAATTCCGCGGTCTGCTACGCGATCGGTATCACCAATGTCGATCCGGTCGCCAATGAACTGCTGTTCGAACGATTTCTGTCGCCGGCCCGCGACGGACCACCCGATATCGATATCGATATCGAATCCGATCGCCGGGAGGAGGCGATTCAGCACGTCTACTCGAAATACGGACGCGAATATGCCGCCCAGGTGGCCAATGTGATCACCTATCGGGGCCGGTCGGCGGTGCGCGATGCGGCTCGCGCACTGGGCTTTTCGTCCGGACAGCAGGACGCTTTCGGCAAACAGGTGAGTCGGTGGAGCGGGGTGGGTTCGGAAACGCAGACCGATATTCCCGAGCGAGTGCTCGCGCTGGCCGATGAAATAGAAGGCCTGCCACGGCATCTGGGTATCCACTCCGGCGGCATGGTGATCTGTGATCGCCCGATCGCCGATGTGTGCCCGGTGGAGTGGGCTCGTATGTCCGGACGCAGTGTCCTGCAATGGGATAAGGACGATTGTGCCGGTGCGGGTCTGGTGAAATTCGATCTGCTCGGCCTGGGAATGCTGTCGGCACTGCACTATATGATCGATCTGGTTCGCGAACACCAGGGCATCGATATCGCTTTGCACGCCATCGATCTCACCGAATCGGC
>JAFMQT010000656.1 GCA_017354515.1 Nocardia sp.
CCCCCCCGCGTGGGTGGCCGGCCGATTCGGCAGCGCCGGAACCCTTGCGGGCGAAACGATCCGGCGGGCACCGACCCGTTCCTGGGCGACGTTGATGACGGTGTCGGTATCGGTCGCGGCGACGTTCGCCATCGTGGCCGGTAACGCCAATGCCGTTGATTCGACCAAGGATTCGTTCGCGGCGCTGCGCGATGCCGATATCTGGGTCTCGACAACTCCGGCCGGAACCTTCCCGACCGGGCCGCAATTGCCCGCCGATATGGTCGAACAGCTGGGTAGGGCGCCCGGGGTGCGGGATGTGATACCCCAGCAGGCCAGTTACGTATCCCTCGGCGACCAGCGGGCATTGGCCTTCGGGGTGACGACGGATTCGGCGAATCCACTGGTGGCCGGTGTGTCGGCGGATGTGCTGGCCAAGGTCGCGGCCGGTGGCGGGGTGGTGCTCTCCCGCGACCTCGCCCAATCGCTGTCGCTGCGGGCCGGGGACCGGCTGACCCTGCCGACCCCGACCGGAACCCACCAGCTGCCGGTTCTGGCCACGGTGCCTTACTTCTCCGCGCTCAACGGTGCGGTGGCGCTGGGGACCGCGCAGATGCGTGCGTGGTTCGACAGCGCGGGAGCCTCGACTGTGCAGGTGCGGGTGACGCCCGGGACGGACGCGGGTGCGGTACTGGCCGAGATCCGTTCGGGGCTGCCGCCGGGTGTGCAGGCCTATACCGGCGCCGACGCGGTACAGGGATTCGCGGCGGCACTCGAACAGGCGACGGTGCTGAACCACCTGATCTGGATCATCGTCACGATCATCGCGGCGGTGGCGTTACTGAACACGCTGATGCTGTCGGTACTCGAGCGCCGCCGGGAACTGGGTGTGCTGCGCGCGATCGGTTCCAGCCGCCGCTTCGCGATCGCGATGGTGCTGGCCGAGGCGGCCGGTATCGCGATCGCCGGAGGTGTGCTCGGCGTGCTGTTCGGTGTCGTCGAACAGGTGGTGGCCGATATGGCGTCCTCGCGCGCCTGGAATGTCGATGTCGGCTTCGCGCCGGTCGCGGTGTCCTTCGCCCTGGCCGCGGGGGCGTTCGCGCTCTGCCTGCTGGGGTCGTTGCCACCGGCATGGCAGGTGTCGCGGGTCAATATCATCAAGGCGATGAGGGTGGAATGACAGTGCAGCACCCGGGGCGAACCCAACCGGCCGTACTCGTTCGGGACGGCAGCGAGGTCACCGCGGCCGACAGCGCGCGAGTGGGCGGTAAGGCCACCGGTCTGGCCCGGCTCGCCGGAACCGGAGCCGCGGTGCCGGCCTGGCTGGTCATCGACGCCGAGGGATTCACCACCCACCTCGGCCGCGGTGAGTTGCCGGCGCGACGTCGCGAACTGCTCGCGGCCACCGACACCGCCTCGCGCGAGCGCGCGGCCGAGCGACTGCGTGCGGCGATCGTCGGAACACCGGTGTCCACCGAACTCGCGCAGGCGGTCGCGCGGGCGCTGAAGGGCCGGGGGGCGGTCGCGGTGCGCAGCTCGGCGGTGGGCGAGGACGGTGCCGACCGCTCCTACGCCGGAATCTACGAATCGCACCTGTATGTCACCGGAACCGCCGATGTGCTCGACGCGGTCCGGCGCTGCTGGGCCTCCGCCTTCAGCCCCCGCGCCCTGGACTACCGTGACGGAAGTGCCGGCGCGGGAACGATTCCCGAGGTCGCGGTGATCATCCAGGAGATGGTGGCCGGCGAGGTGTCCGGGGTGTTGTTCACCGCGGACCCGGTGACCGGCTCGGCCGACCGGGCGGTGATCAGCGCCTGCTGGGGGATGGGGGAGGGCATCGTCTCCGGCGAATGCGCCACCGACGAGTTCACCGTCGCCCACGACGGCACCGAAATCTCCGCGCGCATCGCCGATAAGGACATCGAGTTCGTGCGTGGCGAGGACGGCCACGGTGTCCGCGCCCGCGCGATCGAGCCGCAGCGCCGCACGGTGCGGTGCCTGTCACCGCGGCAGGTCGCGGCGCTCACCCACGAGGGCGTGCGGGTCGCCACGGCGCTGGGCGCACCGCAGGACATCGAATGGACGCTGCGCGAAGGGGTTCCGGTCCTGCTGCAGACGCGGCCGATCAC
>JAFMQT010000060.1 GCA_017354515.1 Nocardia sp.
CCTCCGGCACCGACGGCGGCCGGAAGCACCCGACGCTCAATCCGCTGTCCCGGCACTGCCGAGCGGCGTCATGGGCGACCTGAGCCGGGCCCAGCACCACCGAGACGACCGCCGAGTCCGGTTGTGGCACACCGGTTATCCGTGCGAGTTCGACCGCGCGGGTCAGCACTCGTCCGGCCAGCGCGGGTTCGCGGCGCAGCACCCTCAGCGCGGCGTGTGCCGCGCCCACCGCCGCCGGCGCCAGACCGGTATCGAAGATGAACGTGCGAGCGGTGTCGATCAGATGATCGCGCACCTGCTCCGGGCCCAGCACGATGCCGCCCTGGGCGCCGAGGGCTTTCGACAGCGTCGCGGTGATCAGCAGATCCGGTTGTCCGGCCAGGCCGAGCTCGTGCACCAGCCCGCGCCCGCCCGTGCCGCGCACACCGAGTCCGTGCGCCTCGTCCACGACCAGTACCGCACCATGGGCCCGCGCCACCCGGTGCAATTCGGTCAGCGGCGCGAGGTCACCATCGGCACTGAAGACCGAATCGGTCAGCACCAGCGCCCGCTGTTCGGTGCGCTCGGCCAGGATGCGGCCGACCGCCTCGACATCGCGATGCGGGGCGACCTGCACCCGCGCCCGCGAGAGCCGGCACGCGTCGACCAGCGAGGCGTGCGCGCCCGCGTCCGAGACCACCAGCGATCCACGACCGGCCAGCGCGGTCACCACACCCAGATTCGCGGCGTACCCGGAGGCGAACACCAGTCCCGATGCCGCCCCGGTGAATTCGGCCAGCTCTGCCTCGAGCCGCTCGTGCGCGACGGTGGTGCCGGTGACCAGCCGCGATCCGGTGGATCCGGTACCCCATTCGCGCACCGCCGCGACGGCGGCATCGATCACTTCGGGATTCCGGGAAAGACCGAGATAGTCGTTGGAGGCCAGATCGATGAGTTCGGTGCGGGACGCGCGGGGGCGCAGCCGACGGTGCAGGCCGGCGTTCGCCCGCTCGTTCGCCCGCTCGTCCAGCCAGCTCAACGGATCGGTGCTCACAGCTCGGAAGCATACTTGAACGGCGTTCAGGAGCAACCGGCCCCCGGCACCGCGCTGTTATTCCGGTCACCCGCGGCCGCGACACCCGGCCTCGTCGATCGAAATCCCCGCCCGTCCGGATTCGCGACTTTCGGCGCGAAATCCACTGCCGTCGATAGTGATTCAGGAAATTTCGGTGGCTCGTATCGGGCACACCACAGGAATTGTGATCCGGGTCCCATCCAGGGGCGGGAAGGGTTCCCCGAATAAAATCCGGCATCGATCTACTGTCATCTCGTCGGTTGACGGCGCGGTCCCGACGAAAAAGAGATCGCCAAATTACCGAACCGATTCGAATCGGATTCGACGACACAGAAATGGCAGAAAGACGACAATGGGTGGCCGAACCCCCTGGAATACTCCGTCGACCTCAGCACCGGCCGGCGAACAACCACACCGCGCGACATCATCAGCGCCGCGCGACCGACGTCCCCTCCTGGCCCCGGCCGGGACCATCGCCCTCAGCGCGATCACCGTGATCCTGCAATTCCAGCCCTGGTTGTCGGGGTCCGGACGGGCCGGAACGATTCGATCCGATGCGTTCGGACATCTCGACGGCGCCGTCCGGCAGACGCTGTGGGCTCCGTCCGACGTCGCCGCGGTGGACATCAACGGCATATGGGGTGTATTCACCTGTGCGGCGGCAATTCTGACCGTTTTCGCCGCGGCCGCGCACTATATGCGGCCGAATTCCGTCTACAACCGTGCAGCGGCCGGAACCGGTTCGGCGATGGCGCTGTTCGTGGTGGCGAACCTGCTCAACATGAACGGCAAAATTCCGCAGTTGCGGGCGGCCGTGAACAATGGCGGATCCGGCTTTCTCGGAGCCCTTTTCGGCGGCGGGAACACAATTCACAGCGTGGGTAGCGCCGGGCTGTGCGGAGCCGCCCTGATCGCCGGCGTCACCGCATTCGGCGCCGCGGTGTGTGCGGTGGCGCCACTGCTGCCGACGCAATCGCGGACCGGGACGGCCGATACCCCGGAACCGGCTGCCGCACCTGTGGCCGCATACCTACCCGGCACGCCCCCGGCACCGTCCGAGCCCGTCCGTCCGCCATCGCCCGTGCGCCCCGCGGCGGGCCGCCCACAGCCCGGTTGGCGGATCGTCATCCCGGCCACCGCGACACCGGTCGCGGCGGACCGGGCGGCGCGTGGACACGCCGAATTCCTGACCGGATAGCCGCGCGGCGGAAGGGGAGGCCGCGGCAGGGTCAGCCCGCCGCGGCGGTGGCGACCACGCCCGCCGCGATGCGGGCGATATCGTCGGTGGTGCTGATGAACGGCGGCATGGTGTAGACGAGATTGCGGAACGGGCGCAACCACACTCCCGCGTCGATGGCGGCGTCGGTGGCGGCGACCATATCGATGTCGTGGTCGAGTTCGACTACTCCGATGGCCCCGCGCACCCGCACATCGGTCACGCCCGCGATCTGACGAGCCGCATCGAGCCCGCCGCGCAATCCGGCCTCGATTCCGGCTACCTCGGCGGCCCAGTCCCGCGAGCGCAGCAACTCGATCGAGGCCACCGCGACCGCGCAGGCCAGCGGATTGCCCATGAAGGTGGGCCCGTGCATGAGCCCGCCGTGGGCGGCGCTGACCGTTTCGGCGATCCGGGTGGTGCACAGCGCGGCGGCGAGCGTCATATAACCACCGGTGATCGCCTTGCCGACGCACATCACATCCGGCGCCACACCGACGGCGTCGGCGGCGAAAAAGGTTCCGGTACGGCCGAATCCGGTGGCGATCTCGTCGAAGACCAGCAGCACCTGGTGTTCGTCGCACAGCCGGCGCAGTTCCTCGAGATAGCGCGGATGGTGGAATCGCATTCCCCCGGCGCCCTGCACGATCGGTTCCACGATCACCGCGGCGGTCTCGCGGGCGTGCTCGGCCAGCAGCCGGTCCAGTTCGGCGACATACGCGGGGTCGAATTCGGCCGGCGGCATCGGCGCGAAGATCTGTTCGGTGAGCACGTCGGTCCACAGCGAGTGCATACCGCCCTCGGGATCACACACGCTCATCGGCGTGAAGGTATCGCCGTGATAGCCGCCGCGCCAGGTGAACAGCCGGTGCTTACCGGGTTTGCCGACCGCGCGCCAGTACTGCAGGCACATCTTGGCCGCGACCTCGACCGACACCGAACCCGAATCGCATAGGAAGACCTTCTCCAGCCCGTCCGGGGTCACCTCGACCAGCAGCCGCGCCAGCCGCGCCGCCGGTTCGTGGGTCAGGCCGCCGAACATCACATGACTCATCCGGCCGGCCTGTCGCGCCAGGGCGGCGTCGAGCACCGGATGCCGGTAGCCGTGCACCGCGGCCCACCACGAACTCATCCCGTCGATGACCTCGCGGCCGTCGGCGAGGGTGAGCCGGGTTCCGGCGGCCGAGGTGACCACCAGCGGCTCGGTGGTTGCGGGGAATCCGCCGTAGGGATGCCAGACGTGGGCGGCGTCGAGGGCGGTGATCTGGTCCGGGGTCAGAGCCACGTGCGTCCCTTCACGAGGAGGCCTTGAACGTCGTTCAAGTTAACACCACCCGCCCGGACGCCCCGGGCGCGACCGTTACTGTCGACCCATGGATCGGGTGCCCGGGGTGACGACTACCGGTGCCTGCCTTATCGTTCTCCGCGGTACCGAAGCGACACCCCTATCGAGATGACAGCTATCCCTTCCCCAGATTCGCGCACCGGTCCGGCCATCCGGCGGCCGCCCGTGCTGAGCACCTACCGGCTGCAAATGCGCCCGGACGCATTGACCTTCGCCGATGCCCGGACCATCGCCGAATATCTGCAGCAGCTGGGGATCTCGCATCTGTACCTGTCGCCGATCATGACGGCCACCCCCGGTTCCACCCACGGTTACGACGTCACCGACCCGACGACCGTCTCGGCCGGGCTGGGCGGTCCGGGCGGGTTCAAGGCGCTCGCGGACGAGGTCCGCGGCCGCGGGATGGGGCTGATCGTCGATCTGGTGCCCAACCATGTCGGTGTCGGCGACGCCCGCCACAATCCTTGGTGGTGGGATGTGCTGCGCAACGGCAAGAACTCGGCGTTCGCGCACTTCTTCGACATCGATTGGAGTCCGGCCAACGGCGCGGGCGGGCGGCTGACCCTTCCGGTGCTGCAGAGCGAGAACGATCCGGCGGCATTGACCGTGGACCGGTCCGGCCCCGAACCCGTTCTGGCACTGCATGATCTGCGCTTCCCCATCGCGCCCGGCACGGACGGCGACAACGCGCTGCGGATCCATGACCGCCAGCACTATCGGCTGGTCAGCTGGAAGGCCGGAATCTGCACCTATCGCCGCTTTCTGGCCGAATCCTCGCTGGCCGCGATCCGGCAGGAGGATCCGGCGGTCTTCGATATCACCCATCGGGAATTGGCGGCCTGGTGCGAACACGACCTGATCGACGGTGTACGGGTCGATCACCCCGACGGCCTGGCCTATCCGGCCGCGTATCTGACCGCCCTGCGCCGCCTCATCGGCCCGGACCGACTGCTGCTGGTGGAGAAGGTGCTGGCCCGGCACGAACCGCTGGATTCGACGCTGCCGGTGGACGGAACCACCGGTTACGAGGCACTTGCCGAGGTCGGGGGCATCTTCGTCGATCCGGCCGGGCAGTCGTCGCTGACCGAACTGTCGCGCGCGATCCTCGGCCACGGCAGCGATGCGGCCTGGCTGTCGGACACCGGACATCGGATCAAACGCGCGGTGGCCGAACGCCTGCTGGTCCCCGAGGTGCGCCGGCTGGTGGCCGCGATCAAACGCGATGCCGCGGTGAACGGTTTCGACGCCGCCGCGATCAGTGATATCGCCCTGACCAACGCCACCATCGAGGTGCTGGCGCATATGCCGGTCTACCGCACCGACTACGCCCCGCTGACCGGGGTCTTCACCGCCGTGGTGGGTGATGTGCAAAGGCGCAACCGCGAACTGACCGCACCGCTGTCGGTGCTGGTGCGCGCGGTGGCCGCGGGCGGTGAGGCAGCGACGCGACTGCATCAGGTCGGCGGCGCGGTCACGGCCAAGGCCATCGACGACACGATGTTCTATCAGGCCGCGCGGCTGGTGTCGCTGCAGGAGATGGGCGGCGATCCGGGCCGCTTCGGCCGCTCGGTGCTGGAATTCCACCTGGCCAACTCCGAGCGGGCCCGGCACCGCCCGTGCACGATGACCACGCTGTCCACGCACGACACCAAACGCGGTGAGGACGTGCGCGCCCGCATCGCGGTGCTGTCCCAGGTCGCCGACGGCTGGGCCAGCGTGGTGAAGTCGTGGCTGGAGACCACACCGGCGCCGGACGGCCCGACGGCAGTGTTCCTGCTGCAGAACATGTTCGGGATGTGGCCGGTCGACGGCCGCCGACCCGCGGCGGTCCCGCAGCTGCGCGAACGCGTGCACCTGTTCGGCCAGAAAGCGGTGCGCGAAGCCGGATTACGGTCCTCGTGGGAGGAGCCCGACACCGACTTCGAGGCCGAGATGCACCACTGGCTGGACGCGGTCATCGACGGCCCGGTCGGCGCCGAGATGGGTGAGTTCGCGACCCGCCTGGCCCCGCACGCCTGGTCGGATTCCCTGGGCCAGAAGTTGTTACAGCTGTGTGGTCCCGGCATCCCGGATACGTATCAGGGCTGCGAACTGTGGGAGGACTCCCTCGTCGATCCCGACAATCGCCGGCCGGTGGACTTCGGCCACCGGCTCGGCATGTTGCAATCACTCACGGGCACACCGGAATTGGAATCGTCCGGGGCGGCCAAGATGTGGATCGTGGCCTATGCCCTGTGGTTACGGCGCGAGCGCCCCGACTGCTTCGTCGGCGGCACGTACACCCCGCTGTTCGGCACCGGCGAATACAGCGACCATCTCGTGGCCTACGGCCGCGGCCGGGTCGGCGAACCACCGCAGGTGATCGTGGCGGTCACCCGCAACAGTGTCGCGCTGACCGAGTCCGGCTGGACCGACACCGCGCTGGACCTGCCGTCGGGCACCTGGACCGACCGCCTGACCGGGCATGTCTTCACCGGCCGCACCCGGCTGGAGAAACTGTTCGCCCGGCTGCCGGTGGCGCTACTGGTGCGCTGAGCGGCTCGATCAGTACGCGGTGAACACCCGGTCGATCGTGCCGTAGCGGTGCGCGGCGTAGTTGCAGGCGGCGGCGATATTCGCGACCGGGTCGTAGATATCCCACGAGGTGCCATCGACGTGGAAGGCCTTGAAGGTGGGATCGATGACCTGCAGCAGTCCCTTGGACGGGATGCCGCGGGCGGCGTTGGAGTCGGTGAGGTTGATCGCGCGCGGGTTGCCGCCGGATTCGCGCATGATATTGCGGTGGATACCGTCGAAGCTGCCCGGAATCCCATGCAACTGCATCACCAGCAGCGCGTTGTGGATCCAACCGTCGAGGTTGTTCGGGAACAGCGGCGGCAACAACTGCGGAAGCGGCTGCGGCAGGGTCTGCGCGGCCCGCTGAACCTGGAGCTGCTGTGGCGCGGGCAACTGTCGCTGCCACTGGGCGGCGGCGGCCTGCACGTTCGGCGGCACGGCCGGGGCGGGGGTCTGGGCGTAGGCGGTGGCCGGCACGCTCACCAGGGTGGCGAATGCGGCCAGGGGCAACAGTTTTCGAATACGCATGAATAACAGCTCCGGCAGCGCGCAGCACAACTCACGGCGAGACGATCCGGTTTTCGAATACGGTTCGCCGCCCGCGCACTGATCATTTTTGGTTGCGGTGGATCCATCACTGCCCGGAGTCGTTCGGCACGCGAGTGCGGCGCGCCGATCCGATGGCGGCGACGGTGTGGAACGTCGCGAAAACGCACAGATTCAGGACTGTTGCCCGCGACTAGAACGGACCCGGGGCCCGCTTCCGACACATCACAGAATGGTCGCGCAAGGTTAACAGAAACATAACTAAACATGAAGAACTAGGTATCTTTCACTGTGATAAAGGTGGCTACCTGCAAGTACAGTGCAACGGGTCACACTCGGAGGACACCGGCCGATATCGAAACGAGCGCAGCCGATAACAGAATGATGGCGGCCGAGAGCAAGAAGACGACGGCCGACCGACAGCAGAATGATGGCGGCCGACCGGCAATAGAATGATGGCGGCCGACCGCCCTCGTCCCGGTCGACCGCCATCTGTGAGATCGGCGCCCGCAGCGCGCCGATGCCCACTGCGGGTTTATCGCTCCGTCCCCGACTCGGCGTTACCGACCGGTTGCCGGAACGCACTCATCGCAGCCCGCCGGCGCCTATGCGACATCGGCGCCGGGCATGCCGCGGACGACACGCCGAGCCGAATCGCAACGATGTGATTTATCCCGTCCGGCGAGCCCGGAACCGGCCCCCGGATCGACTAGGATCGCTCGGGTGGCTGACTCGGGATTCGTGCATTTACACAACCACACCGAGTACTCGATGCTCGATGGTGCCGCCAAGATCACCCCCTTGTTCAAGGAGGCCGAGCGGCTCGGGATGAGCGCGGTCGGCATGACCGACCACGGCAATATGTTCGGCGCCTCGGAGTTCTACAACTCCGCCGTCAAACAGGGCATCAAACCGATCATCGGGATCGAGGCCTACGTCGCACCCGAATCCCGCTTCAACACCAAACGCGTGCTGTGGGGCGATCCCGGCCAGAAGAGCGACGACGTCTCCGGTTCCGGTGCCTACACCCATATGACCATGGTCGCCGAGAACGCGACCGGCCTGCGCAATCTGTTCAAACTCTCCAGCCTGGCCTCGATCGAGGGCCAGCTCGGCAAATGGGCGCGGATGGACGCGGAGATCATCGCCGAACACGCCGAGGGGATCATCGCCACCACCGGCTGCCCGTCGGGTGAGGTGCAGACCCGGCTGCGGCTGGGGCATGAGCGCGAGGCCCTCGAGGCCGCCGCGAAGTGGCAGGAGATTTTCGGCAAGGACAATTTCTTCCTCGAGCTGATGGATCACGGACTCTCCATCGAGACCCGGGTGCGCCAGGGCCTGATCGAGGTCGGCAAGAAACTGGGCATCCCGCCACTGGCCACCAACGACTGCCATTACGTCCACGAGTCCGATTCCACCAATCACGAAGCGCTGCTGTGCATTCAGACCGGTAAGACGCTCTCGGACCCGACCCGCTTCAAATTCGACGGCAGCGGCTACTACCTCAAACCCGCCGCCGAGATGCGTGCCATCTGGGACGACGAGGTCCCCGGCGCCTGCGACAACACGCTGTGGATCGGCGAGCGGGTGCAGTCGTACGAGGAGGTCTGGACCCACCGCGACCGGATGCCGATCTTCCCGGTTCCGGAGGGACACACCCAGGCCAGCTGGCTGCGCGAGGAGGTCGCGCGCGGCCTCGACCGCCGATTCCCGGACGGCCCGCCGCAAAAATACCTGGACCAGGTCGAACACGAGATCGGCATCATCCTGGAGATGGGTTTCCCGGCCTACTTCCTGGTGGTTGGCGACCTGATCAACTACGCCCGCTCGGTCGGTATCCGGGTCGGGCCCGGCCGCGGTTCGGCGGCCGGTTCGCTGGTCGCCTACGCGCTGGGCATCACCAATATCGACCCGCTGCCACACGGTCTGCTGTTCGAGCGGTTCCTGAACCCCGAACGCGTCTCGATGCCCGATATCGATATCGACTTCGACGATCGCCGCCGCGGTGAGATGGTGCGCTACGCCTCGGAGAAATGGGGCAGCGACCGGGTCGCTCAGGTGATCACCTTCGGCACCATCAAAACCAAAGCGGCGATCAAGGATTCGGCGCGCGTACTGCACGGCCAGCCGGGGTTCGCGATCGCCGACCAGATCACCAAGGCGCTGCCGCCGCCGATCATGGCCAAGGACATCTCGGTCGCCGGGATCACCGATCCCGAGCACGAGCGGTACAAGGAGGCCGCCGAGGTCCGCACCCTGATCGAGACCAATCCGGAGATCGCCAAGATCTACGAGACCGCGAAGGGTCTCGAGGGCCTGATTCGCAACGCCGGCGTGCACGCCTGCGCGGTCATCATGTCCAGCGAGCCGCTCACCGACGCCATCCCGTTGTGGAAACGGGCCCAGGACGGCGCGATCATCACCGGCTGGGATTATCCATCGTGTGAGGCCATCGGCCTGCTGAAGATGGACTTCCTGGGCCTGCGCAACCTGACGGTGATCGGTGACGCGCTGGACAACATCAAGGCCAATCGCGGTCTCGATCTCGACATGGACACGCTGCCGCTGGACGATAAACCCACCTTCGAATTACTTTCCCGCGGTGACACATTGGGTGTGTTCCAGCTGGACGGCGGGCCCATGCGCGATCTGCTGCGGCGGATGGAACCCACCGCGTTCGGCGACATCGTCGCAGTCGGCGCGCTGTATCGGCCCGGCCCGATGGGCATGAACGCGCACAACGACTACGCCGACCGCAAGAACAACCGCCAGCAGGTCACCCCGATCCACCCCGAACTCGAGGAGCCCCTGAAAGAGATTCTGGGCGAGACCTTCGGCCTGATCGTCTACCAAGAGCAGATCATGCATGTCGCGCAGAAGGTGGCCGGATACTCGCTCGGCCAAGCAGACATTCTGCGCCGCGCGATGGGCAAGAAGAAGGCCGACGTGCTCGAGAAGGAGTTCACCGGCTTCGAAAAGGGCATGCTGGACAACGGATTCTCCAAGCAGGCCGTCAAGGCCCTGTGGGACACCATTCTCCCGTTCGCCGGCTACGCGTTCAACAAATCGCACGCCGCCGCCTACGGCCTGGTGTCGTACTGGACGGCGTATCTGAAGGCGAACTACCCGGCCGAATATATGGCCGCCCTGCTGACCAGCGTCGGCGACGACAAGGACAAGGCCGCGGTCTATCTGTCGGACTGCCGGCGCCTGGGCATCACGGTGCTGCCGCCCGATGTCAACGAATCCGAGCACAACTTCGCCTCCGTCGGCGCGGATATTCGCTTCGGGCTCGGCGCGGTCCGCAATGTCGGAACCAATGTGGTGGCCTCGATCATCGCGGCGCGCAAGGAGAAGTCGAAATTCACCGATTTCTCCGACTATCTGAACAAGATCGACACCGTGGCCTGTACCAAGAAGGTCACCGAATCGCTGATCAAGGCGGGCGCTTTCGATTCGCTGGGTCATGCCCGCAAGGGACTGCTGCTGGTGCATTCCGATACCATCGACGCGGTGATGGCCACCAAGAAGGCCGAGGCGGTCGGACAATTCGACCTGTTCGGCGGACTCGACGACGGGGACGAATCACTCAGCTCGGTCTTCGATGTGAAGGTGCCCGACGAGCAGTGGGAGAGCAAACACCAGCTCGCCCTGGAACGAGAGATGCTGGGGCTCTACGTATCCGGGCATCCGCTCAACGGTGTGGAACATGTGCTGGCCGCCCAGGCCGATACCGCCATTCCGGCGATTCTGCAGGGCGATGTCAAGGACGGCGCCCAGGTCACCATCGGCGGCATCCTCGCCACCGTCACCCGGCGTGTCAACAAGAACGGAATACCCTGGGCCTCAGCACAATTGGAGGACCTCACCGGCGGTATCGAGGTACTGTTCTTCCCGCAGGCCTATTCGGTGTACGGCATGGAGATCGCCGAGGACGCGATCGTCCTGGTCAAGGCGAGGGTCTCGGTACGCGACGACCGGATCTCGCTGATCGCCAACGATCTGGTGGTTCCGGATCTGGCCTCGATCGGTATGGAAAAACCACTCGCGGTGACGATTCCGACCCGGCTGTGCACACCCGACAAGATCGGCGCGCTCAAGCGGGTCCTGTCCAGCCATCCCGGAACCGCCGACGTACACATCCGCCACGTCGGATCGCGGGATCAGACCACCATGCTCAAGGTCCCCGACAACCTCCGGGTCTCCCCCTCCTCGGCCCTGATGGGCGACCTGAAGGCACTGCTCGGACCGAGTTGCCTGGCGAGCTGATCCGGTCGGTCGCGGCGGGGTGAGCCGCATCAGGATTCGAGCACGACTGCCCGTACCCGGTCACGAAGCCACTGGTGGGCGCCATCGGCGTCGTGGCGGGGGTGCCAGGCCATACTCAACTCGATCGGGGGCAGCGGTAGGGGCAGCTCGAAGGTCCGCAGGCCCAGGTCGGTGAGTTCAGCGGGAGCGAAGCGGGCCGGCAGGGTTCCGACCAGATCGGACTCGCGCAGCAGGAACAACGCGGCCGCCTGATGTGGTGCGCACGCGGCGATCCGGCGGGCCAGGCCGCATTCGGCGAGCAGCTGGTCGATCGGCCCGGTCAGGACACCCCGCCGGGAGACCACCACATGGTCGGCCGCGGCGAAAGCTCGTGCGGTAACCCGGTTTTCGAGCAGTGGATGCCCCACTCGCACCACGCCGAGGGCCCGGTCCTCGGCGAGGGCCTCGATCCGGGTTTCCGGTTCACTGCGCCGTACCCGGCCCAGTTCCAGATCCACGCCGCCGTCGCGCAGTGAATGGGTGTCCTCATGGCTCTCGGGCACGAAACGCAGTGTGACACCGGGTGCTTCGGCATGTACGCGGCGCAGCAGCCGCTGCCCGATACCGCTGATCACCAGATCCCCGATCTGCAGCGCGAAGGTGCGGCGCAATGTCGCGGGGTCGGGACGTTCCGGTGGCGCGAACAGCGCGTTGCTCTCCTCGACCAGACCGCGCACCCGACCCTGCAGCGCCAGGGCACGCGCCGTGGGCACCATGGTGCGCCCGGCGCGAACCAGAAGTGGATCGTCGAGCAGCCGCCGCAGGCGGGACAGGGTGCGGCTCATGGCCGGAGCCGAGGTGTGCAGACGCTCGGCGGCCCCGCTCACACTGCGCGCCTCGAGCAGCGCGTCCAGGGCGACCAGCAGATTGAGATCGATTCCTGTTGCCATTTCCGATAACTATCCCTTACCAAGCATGCACTGGAGTGCAACTGGTATCGAGCATACGGTGAAATCAGCACCCACCCCGACAGAAGGACAGAGATGACCTCGACGCTGCACTCCGATCCGGTTTCCACTGTGCTGCAACGAATTCTGACCGCCGAGCGCGAGAACGACGCCGCCGCCTTCGCCGCTCTGGAAGCACCGGCCGAAATACTCGCCGATCCGGACGCGGCCGCGCGGGCGGACAAACTCGAGCACATCTACATGTCGGTGTCCGAAGCCGGCGGTGAGCTGATCTATCTACTGGCCCGCGCGAGCGGGGCCCGCACCGTCGTCGAATACGGCACCTCCTTCGGGGTGTCGGCGATCTACCTGGCCAGCGCGGTGCGCGATAACGGCGGCGGCACCGTGATCACCACCGAACTGCAGCCGGAGAAAATCGCGGCGGCGACGGAGAACTTCCGTGCGGCGGGGGTCGGCGATCTGATCGAACTACGTGCCGGAGACGCCCGCGAAACCCTCACCGAACTGCCCGGTCCGGTGGATTTCGTACTCCTGGACGGCTGGCCCGACCTGGCGCTGGATGTGCTGCGTGTGCTGGAACCGGCGCTACGTCCGGGCACGATGATCCTGATCGATGACGTCGGTGTCGATTTCGGCCGGGACGTGCACGGCGCACTGCTCGCCTACCTGGCCGATCCGGCCAACGGGTATCTATCGGTGGAACTTCCGGTCTCCGACGGCATTCAAGCGGTGGTGCGGCTCTGAGACAGCCGGCGGGCGGTCCGCGTGCCGGCGGCCCACCGCAACGTTGCGGCAGCGGCCGCCACCAGCACCGCGACCTGCGCCGATCCGGTGACCACAGCGAGCACCAGCGCTACCATCGCCGCCAGGACCAGCGACTCGAGTTTGTAGACCGGCCACGGCACACCGGCGAGCGGCACCACGTGTGCGACCGGGGGTGCGGGGCGAAGAGCGGAACGGACCGACATCACCAGATCAGGGTACGCGCATCCTAAAGTTCGGGCCACCAAACTCCAGGGTATGTCGCGGCGGGAACAACACGCTCGGGCGGCGGCGTTGTCCCGATATGCCACTCACCGGAGAATACGAACCCAGTACCTCGGATTGGGCCCGTGACCAGGCCGAGAAGTTCGAGGCGTCGAACGGCGCCGAGGCCGCTACCCAGCGGGGCGCACCCATCGTGCTCGTCACCAGTGTCGGCGCCAAGACCGGCAAACTCCGCAAGACCCCGCTGATGCGGGTCGAGCACGACGGCGAGTACGCGGCGGTGGCCTCGCTCGGCGGCGCGCCCAAACACCCGGTCTGGTACCACAACCTCAAGGCCAATCCGACCGTCGAACTGCGCGACGGCGATGTGGTCAAGGACTACACCGCGCGCGAGGTGACCGGCGAGGAGAAGGCGGTGTGGTGGCAGCGCGCGGTCGCGGCCTGGCCGGACTACGCCGACTATCAGACCAAGACGACCCGCGAGATTCCGGTCTTCGTCCTGACGCCGAAGTCCTGAGCCACACACCCCCGGTCCGGGCGTCGACGAAGGCGCCCGGATCGCCCGATAGCATGATCTGGTGTCCGAACCGCTGAAAGTCGCCGAGGAATCCCCCACCGCGCCGCCCGAACTGAGCGCGAACGAGGTCGATGCGGCCGCCAAGCGAATTTCCGACATCATCGAGCCGACCCCGCTGCAGCGCATCGACCGGCTCTCGGAGCTCACCGGCGCCGATATCTACCTCAAACGCGAGGATCTGAGCGCGGTCCGCTCCTATAAGCTGCGCGGCGCCTACAACCTGATGACCCAGCTCGACGCCGCCGAGCGCGCCGCGGGTGTGGTCACCGCGAGCGCGGGCAATCACGCCCAGGGCGTGGCCTTCGCCTGCCGGTCCATGCGGGTGCACGGCCGCATCTACGTCCCCGCCACCACTCCGAAGCAGAAGCGCGACCGAATCCGCGCGCACGGCGGCGAATTCGTGGAGTTGATCGCGGTCGGCGATACCTTCGACGCCGCCGCCGAGGCGGCCGCCGCCGATGTGCGGCATACCGGCGCGACCACCGTGCCGCCGTTCGACGACGCCCGCACCGCCGCCGGACAGGGCACGGTCGCGGTGGAGCTCCTCGAACAACTTTCCGCCCCACCGGATCTGGTGATCATTCCGGTCGGCGGCGGCGGCTGCCTGGCCGGAATCGGCACCTATCTGCGCGAGCGGGCGCCGCGGACGACGATTCTCGGCGTGGAGCCGTCCGGCGCGGCCTCGATGACGGCCGCGCTGATTGCTGGCGCGCCGGTATCGCTGCCGGATATCGATCCGTTCGTCGACGGCGCCGCCGTGCGCCGGGTCGGGGACGTGCCCTTCGCGGCGGTGTCGAAATTCGGTGGCCGGGTGATCTCGCACGCCTCGCTACCGCTGCTGGTGCGT
>JAFMQT010000304.1 GCA_017354515.1 Nocardia sp.
CCGCGCCGGTATCGCGCGCCAGGGCGGCCGCCGCCGACAGGGCGCCGGGTATCGCGGCGAGCCGTTCCCCGACCAGAATCACCGCACCGGGGCGGCGCAGGGCGGACGCGAGATCGGCGAGCTCGGGCGCAGCCTGGTCAGATGCCAAGTCCCGCAACAGCTGTGCTTCCGCGCCGGGGACGGTGGGGATCATCCGACCCGACACCCGCCGCAAGCCGCGACTGGCGAAGGCGGCCATCGAGTACACCGAGGCGCCGGTCTTGCGGGCGGCCTTGCGCAGGCGCAGGAACAGGATCGGGCATTCCTCTTCGGCCTCGAGTCCGGCCAGCAGCACCACCGGCGCCGATTCCAGTCGGGAGTAGTCCACCTCGATTTCTTGTCCGGCGACGGTGGCGGCGAGGAAGTCACTCTCCTCGCTCGAGTGGGCGCGCGCCCGGAAGTCGATATTGTTGGTGTGCAACGCGATTCGCGCGAATTTGGCGTAGGCGTAGGCATCCTCGAGAGTGACGCGGCCGCCGGTCAGCACTCCCGCGTCCCCGCGCGCGGCGCGCAGGCCCCGGGCCGCGTGCGCCAGGGCCTGCGACCAGGATGCCGGAACCAGGGCGCCGGTGTCGTCGCGGATCAGGGGAGTGGTGAGGCGGTCGGGTTCGGTGGCGTAGGCGAACGCCCATCGGCCCTTATCGCAGTTCCATTCCTCATTGACCTCGGGATCGTCACCGGCCAAGCGGCGCAGCACCTTTCCGCGGCGGTGGTCGGTGCGTTGCGCGCAGCCGGCGGCGCAGTGCTCACAGACCGCGGGGCTGGACACCAGATCGAAGGGCCTGGCGCGGAAGCGATACGAGGTTCCGGTGAGCGCACCCACCGGGCAGATCTGCACGGTGTTGCCCGAGAAGTAGGAGTTGAACGCCTCGCCTTCGGGTTCGGATTCTCCGGAGCGGCTGATCGATCCCGCGATGCCGACCTGTTGCAGCGCGCCACGGTCGAGCAATTCGATGAATGGGTCGCCGGCCACCTGCTGGGAGAAACGGGTGCAGCGTGCGCACAGCACGCACCGTTCCCGATCGAGCAGGACCGCCGACGACAGTGGAATCGGTTTGGGGTAGGTGCGTTTGGTGCCCTCGAACCGGGATTCGGGCCGCCCGTTGGACATGGCCTGATTCTGCAGCGGGCATTCGCCGCCCTTATCGCAGATCGGGCAGTCCAGCGGATGGTTGATCAGCAGCAGTTCCATCACCCCGGTCTGCGCCTTCTCCGCGGCCGCGGAGGTGAGCTGGGTGCGAGCGATCATGCCGTCGGTGACCGCGATCGTGCAGGAGGCGACGGGTTTTCGCTGCCCCTGGACCTCGACCAGGCATTGCCGGCAGGCACCGACCGGATCCAGCAGCGGATGATCGCAGAAGCGCGGGATCTGGATTCCGGCCAGCTCGGCGGCCCGGATCAGCAGTGTGCCCGGCGGTACCGACACCGTGGCATCGTCGATGGTGACGGTCACCATGTCCTGGGGGATCAGGTCACTGTCGTCGCGGCCGACTGTCGAGGTCATCGCACTCCTCCTGCCGGGGTCGGGTCGGGTGCGGCCCAGGCGGTGCTGCGCGCGGGATCGAAGGGGCATCCCGACCGGATGTGCTGCTCGTATTCGTCGCGGAAGTATTCGAGCGAGGAGATGATCGGACTGGCCGCACCGTCACCGAGCGCGCAGAAGGATTTGCCGTTGATGTTGTCGGCGATATCGAGCAGGGTGTCCAGATCGCCGGCGGCGGCCTCGCCGTCCTCGAGCCGCTGCAGCAACTGCACCAGCCAGTAGGTGCCCTCGCGGCAGGGGGTGCATTTGCCGCAGGATTCGTGGGCGTAGAACTCGGTCCAGCGCAGCACCGCCCGCACCACGCAGGTGGTGTCGTCGAAGATCTGTAATGCCTTGGTGCCCAGCATGGATCCGGCGGCGCCGACGTTCTCGTAATCCAGGGGCACATCGAGGTGTTCGGCGGTGAGCAGCGGAGTCGACGAGCCGCCGGGCGTCCAGAATTTGAGGGTGTGCCCAGCGCGCACGCCCCCGGCGTGCGCGAGCAGCTCGCGCAGCGTCACCCCCAGCGGCGCCTCGTACTGTCCGGGCCGGGTGACGTGGCCCGAGAGCGAATACAGCGTGAAACCGGGCGACTTCTCCGACCCCATCGACCGGAACCATTCGGTGCCGCGATCGATGATCGCGGGCACGCTGGCGATGGATTCGACATTGTTGACCACTGTCGGGCACGCGTACAGGCCAGCGACGGCCGGAAACGGCGGGCGCAGCCGGGGTTGTCCGCGCCGCCCCTCCAGCGAATCCAGCAGCGCGGTCTCCTCACCGCAGATGTAGGCCCCGGCGCCGGCGTGCACGATCAGCTCCAGGTCGAATCCGGATCCGAGGATGTCGTGGCCGAGGTAGCCGGCCGCGTACGCCTCGGCTACCGCGGCGTGCAACCGCCGCAGCACCGGAACCACCTCACCGCGCACATAGATGAAGGCGTGCGCGGCGCGGATCGCGTAGGCGGCGATGATCACCCCTTCCACCAGCACATGCGGGGTAGCCAGCAGCAACGGCATGTCCTTGCAGGTGCCCGGCTCGGATTCGTCGGCGTTGACCACCAGATAGTGCGGTTTCGCGGCGGCCGGGGAACCGTCGCGATCCTGCGGGATGAAACCCCACTTCACCCCGGTCGGGAACCCGGCGCCGCCCCGGCCGCGCAGACCGGCCTGCTTCACCGTGGCGATCACCTCGTCGGGATCGGCGGCCAGGGCCTTGCGCAGGGCGCGATAGCCGTCATGGCGGGTGTAGGTATCGAGCGTCCACGATTCGGATTCGTCCCAGTAGCTGCTCAGGACCGGCGTCAGCGTCATCGGTTTCCCCCTTCCTCGGATGGCGAATCCGGCTGCGGCCCGGTGTTTTCTGCGCGTGTGGCGCGAAGCCCGGCGAGGGTGGCCGGGCCGGGCCGGCCGTCGTTGGCGCCGGGGCGCTGATCGGGGAATCCGGCCAGCAGGCGGGCGGTCTCGCGGAAGCTGCACAGGGGCGCGCTGCTGCGGGTGCCGGTGACCGGCCTGCCCGCGCGCAGGGAATCGACCAGCGTGCGCGCGGAGTCCGGGGTCTGGTTGTCGAAGAATTCCCAGTTGACCATGACCACCGGTGCGTAGTCGCAGGCCGCGTTGCATTCGACATGTTCGACGGTGATGGCACCGTCCTCGGTGGTCGCGCCGGGCTCGATGCCCAGGTGTTCGGTCAGCGCGGACAGGATCTGGTCACCACCCATCACCGCGCACAGGGTGTTGGTGCAGACGCCGACGTGGTATTGCCCGGTCGGGGTGCGGCGGAACATCGAATAGAAGGTGGCCACGGCGGTGACCTCGGCGTCGGTGAGATCCAATTGTGCTGCGCAGAAGGCGATTCCGGTGCCGGTGACGTAGCCCTCGACGCTTTGCACCAGATGCAGCAGCGGCAGCAACGCCGACCGCGACCGCGGATACCGGTCGATGATGACGCGTGCCTGGGCCCGCAAATCTTCTTCGACCTCCGGCGGAAAGGGGACCGGGCGGCGGGTCAGCTCCAGCAGGATCGGCGATCGCTGAATCGGTTCGGCGGTCATCGGTCCACACCCCCCATCACCGGATCGATACTGGCGACCGAGGCGATCACATCGGCGACCATGCCGCCCTCACACATCGCCGCCACCGCCTGCAGATTCGTGAAGGACGGATCGCGGAAATGCACGCGGTAGGGCCGGGTTCCGCCGTCGGAGACCATATGCACCCCGAGTTCGCCGCGCGGGGACTCCACCGCGGTGTACACCTGTCCCGGCGGCACCCGCATCCCCTCGGTGACCAGTTTGAAGTGGTGGATCAGGCCCTCCATGGACGAACCCATGATGTGACCGATGTGCTGGGCGGAGTTACCGAGCCCATCGGGTCCGACCTCGAGATCGGCCGGCCAGGCGATCTTCTTGTCGGTGATCATCACCGGCCCCGGGCGCAGTTTGTCCAGGCATTGTTCGACGATCCGCAGCGACTGCTTCATCTCCTCGATGCGGATCAGATACCTTCCGTAGCAGTCACATCCGGTGTCGGTTTCGACGTCGAATTCGTAATCCTCATAGCCGCAGTAGGGTTCGCTCCTGCGCAGGTCGTGCGGAAGTCCGGTGGAGCGCAGCACCGGGCCGGTGATGCCGAGCGCCATACATCCGGTCAGATCCAGATATCCGACACCGCGGGTGCGGGCCTTGAAGATCGGGTTCTGATTGAGCAGCAGCTCCATATCGCGCAACCGTTTCGGCATCAGCGTCAGCAGATCCCGGATCTTGGCGATACCTTCCTCGGGCAGATCCTGGGACACTCCGCCCGGCCGGATATAGGCGTGGTTCATGCGCAGGCCCGTGACGGTTTCGAAGATATCGAGGATCAATTCGCGTTCGCGGAATCCGAACAGCATGGGCGTCAGCGCACCCAGTTCCATACCGCCGGTGGCCAGCGCCACCATATGCGAGGAGATGCGGTTGAGTTCCATCATCATGACGCGGATGACGCTGGCGCGCTCGGGAATATCGTCGGTGATGCCGAGCAGTTTCTCCACCGCCAGGCAGTAGGCGGTCTCACTGAACAGCGGCGACAGATAGTCCATGCGGGTCACGAAGGTGACCCCCTGAACCCAGTTGCGGAATTCGAGATTTTTCTCGATTCCGGTGTGCAGGTAGCCGATTCCGCAGCGGGCCTCGGTGACGGTCTCGCCCTCGATCTCGAGGATGAGCCGCAGCACCCCGTGTGTGGAGGGATGCTGGGGTCCCATATTGACCACGATGCGTTCTTCGGCGGCGCCGTCGAGCGCGTCGGCTACCTGGTCCCAGTCCTGGCCGGCTACGGTGACCGAGCCGGGCTCCGGTTCGGAGTACTCGGTGGTTTCGGTGGTTCGTGTATCGGTCATCAGCCGTAGGTCCTCCGCTGGTCCGGCGCCGGTATCCGGGCGCCCTTGTACTCGACCGGGATCCCGCCGAGCGGGTAGTCCTTACGTTGCGGATGTCCGCGCCAATCGTCGGGCATCATGATCCGGGTCAGCGACGGGTGGCCGTCGAAGATGATTCCGAACAGGTCGTAGGTTTCGCGTTCGTGCCAGTCGGTGGTCGGATACACCGGATACAGCGACGGCATATGCGGATCGTCATCGGGTATCGACACCTCGATGCGCAGCCGTCGGGTGTGCGTGATCGACCGCAGCTGATAGGCGGCGTGCAGTTCGCGGCCCTCGTCCTCGGGGTAGTGCACTCCGTTGACACCGAGGCACAGTTCGAAGCGCAGCGCCGCGTCGTCGCGCAGCGCCCGCGCCACCTCGAGCACCCGTTCGCGCCGCACATGCACGGTCAGCTCGCCCGCGGCGACCACGACCTTTTCGATCGCGTGCTGGAAGTCGGTGCCGCCGAGGACTTCTCGCAGCCGGTCGATGACATCGTCGAAATAGGAGCCGTAGGGGCCGGTCGATCCGGCGGGCGCTTCGACGGTCCGCACGAGCCGCCCGTATCCGGAGGTGTCGCCGCTGTCCCGCGCTCCGAACATACCCCGGCGGCGGCCGATGATCTCGCGGTCCCCGGGTGTGTTCGCGCTCATCGCAGCAGCCCCTGCAACTGGATGGTCGGAGTGGAGGCCAGGGCCGCCTCCTCGGCCGCGCGGATCGCCTCCTCGCGGTTGACCCCGAGCGGCATCTGCTGGATCTTCTCGTGCAGTTTCAGGATCGCGTGCAGCAGCATCTCCGGCCGCGGTGGGCAGCCGGGCAGGTAGATATCAACGGGCACAATGTGATCCACACCCTGCACCACCGCGTAGTTGTTGAACATACCTCCCGAGGAGGCGCACACCCCCATGGCGAGCACCCATTTCGGTTCGGTCATCTGGTCGTAGACCTGCCGCAGCACCGGGGCCATCTTCTGGCTGACCCGCCCGGCCACGATCATCAGATCGG
>JAFMQT010000305.1 GCA_017354515.1 Nocardia sp.
ACGTGGCCAAACCCGCCGCGCGGCGGGCAGCGCGCGCCCATCCCCGGGCGGCGTCGATCCTGGCCGATGTGTGGCAGGGCCTGCCGATTCGCGATGCCGCGGTGAGCCGGGTGCTGTCGGTGTTCGCCCCACGCAATCCGGCCGAGGTGGCGCGCGTGCTGGTTCCCGGCGGGACGGTCGTCGTCGTCACACCGACACCCGCTCATCTGTCCGAGCTGATCGAACCGTTGAGAATGGTCGGCGTGCAGGTGGACAAGGACGAGCGGCTGGACTCCGCGATGGCTTCGAATTTCACCCGGATCGATCGGTTCCCGGTCGAGTATTCGATGTCGCTGGACCATGCGGCGGTCACCGATGTCGCCGCGATGGGTCCGTCGGCCCATCACGCCGCGCAAGCCCGCCGGGAGCGGATCGGGCAATTGCCCGGAACAGTCGCGGTCACTGCCTCGGTGACGGTGACCGTCTATCGCCGCTGAACCGGGCCGCGACTCAGCGATTGCGGACGCGGTCGTAGACCTCGGCGGTGCGGGTGGCGGCCAGTTCCCAGGTGAAGTCGGTGGTGGCTCGCTTACGTCCGGCCGCTCCCATCGCCGCGGCCACACCGGCGTCGGCCGCGAGTTCGTTGACCGCCGTCGCCAGGTCGCGCTCGAAGCCGGCCGGATGCGACGGTTCGTAGTGCGCCAGCCGCCCGGTCACCCCGTCGGCGACCACCTCGGGGATGCCGCCCACATCCGAGGCGACGACGGCGGTTCCGCAGGCCATCGCCTCCAGATTCACGATCCCGAGCGGTTCGTAGACCGAGGGGCAGATGAAAACCGATGCGGCGGAAATAATTTGGCGCACATGTTCGGTGGGCAACATATCCCGCACCCAGAACACGCCGCCGCGGGTTCGCGCGAGTTCGCGCACTCCGTGCGCGGTTTCGGCGGCCAGTTCCTCGGTATCGGGCGCACCCGCGCACAGCACCAACTGGATCCGCGGATCGATCCGGCGGGCCGCGGCCAATAGATGGCCTACCCCCTTCTGCCGGGTGATCCGCCCGACGAAGGCCGCGATCGGCGCGTCGGCGCGCACGCCCAGATCGGCCAGCACATCGGGGGCGCCGGCCACGGGCCCTCCCGGAAACCACGAGCCGGTGTCGATTCCGTTGTGCACCACGTGAACCCGCTCGGGGTCCACATTCGGATAGGCGGCCAGCACATCGCGGCGCATCCCGGCGCTGACCGCGATCACGGCGTCGGCGCATTCCATCGCATTGCGTTCGGACCAGGACGAGAGCCGGTAGCCGCCGCCGAGTTGTTCGGCCTTCCAAGGCCGGCGCGGTTCCAGTGAATGTGCGGTGATGACGTGCGGAATCCCGTGCAACAGTCCGGCCAGATGTCCGGCCAGTCCGGTGTACCAGGTGTGCGAGTGCACCACATCCACCGCACCGACGGCATCGGCCACCCGCAGTTCGGCCGACATCATCCGCAGTGCGGAATTGGCCGAATCCAGCATCGGATCGGGCCGATGGGCCAGCGCTCCGGCCCGATCAGCGCCCAGACAGTGCACCGATACCTCGCACAGCCGGCGCAGCCGCGGGACGAGTTCGGTGACATGTACGCCGGCGCCGCCGTAGACCTCGGGCGGATACTCCCGGGTCAGCATCGCGACCCGCGGGCGGGGCGGATCGGTTGCCGAATTCGGCGCGCGGCCGTGATCCGCGACACTCACCGCTCCAACCTAGCGGTGCCGGCGGCGGGCGGCCCCGCCGGGCAACCGCACTCGGACATCCGGCGGTCCGGGACGGTAGTTTTGAGATCGTGAGGAGCCAGCCGCACGTACTCGTGGTGGTGCTAGCCGGTGGTGAGGGCAAACGACTCTTTCCCCTCACCAAGGACCGCGCCAAGCCCGCGGTCCCGTTCGGCGGTGCCTACCGTCTGATCGACTTCGTCCTCTCCAACCTCGTCAACGCCGGATACCTACGAATCTGCGTGCTCACGCAGTACAAGTCGCATTCGCTGGACCGGCATATCTCGCAGACCTGGCGGCTGTCGGGTTTCGGCGGCGAATACATCACTCCGGTCCCGGCGCAGCAGCGGCTGGGACCGCGCTGGTACACCGGCAGCGCCGATGCCATTCTGCAGTCGTTGAATCTGATCTACGACGAGGACCCGGACTACATCGTTGTCTTCGGTGCGGACCATGTCTACCGGATGGACCCCGAACAGATGGTGGCCCACCACATCGATTCCGGGGCGGGGGTGACGGTCGCGGGAATCCGGGTGCCGCGCAGTGAGGCGGGGGCGTTCGGTTGTATCGATACCGACGAGGCCGGTCGCATCACCCAATTCCTGGAGAAGCCGATCCACCCGCCCGGAACACCCGACGATCCGAATATGACGTTCGCGTCGATGGGCAACTATGTCTTCAGCACCAAGGTGCTCGTCGACGCCATCCGCGCCGATGCCGACGACTCCGATTCCGATCACGATATGGGCGGTGACATCATTCCCGCGCTGGTCGCGGAGGGTGAGGCCGGAGTCTACGATTTCGCC
This sequence comes from Nocardia sp., assembly GCA_017354515.1. Classification (GTDB taxonomy): domain Bacteria; phylum Actinomycetota; class Actinomycetes; order Mycobacteriales; family Mycobacteriaceae; genus Nocardia. The sequence goes on from JAFMQT010000305.1 coordinate 2,538, forward strand.
CGCAATGTGGTCCCCGGCGCCACCGAGCGCGATCGCGGCTATTGGCGGGACGTGGGAACCATCGACGCCTTCTATGCCGCGCATATGGATCTGGTGTCGGTGCATCCGACCTTCAACCTCTACAACCGGCACTGGCCCATTCGAGGCGCGGCGGAGAATCTGGCGCCGGCCAAATTCGCGCACGGCGGACTGGCGCAGGAGTCGATCGTGGGAGCCGGCAGCATCCTGTCGGCCGCGACGGTCCGCAATTCGGTGCTCAGCTCGAATGTGTTCATCGAGGAGGGCGCCACGGTGGAGGGCAGTGTGCTGATGCCCGGGGTCCGGATCGGGCGGGGCGCGGTGATCCGGCACGCGATTCTGGACAAGAACGTGACCGTCGGCGAGGGCGAGATCATCGGCGTCGATTTGGATCGGGACCGGGAACGTTTCGCCATCAGCAATGGCGGGGTGGTCACCGTCGGCAAGGGCGTCTGGGTCTGATGTCGGCCGTCTGGGTCTGATATCGGCCGGGAGCGCTCAGGCGGCCGGTATCGGGTACTGAGGTTCGGGGCCGGGCAGCGGCGCGCCCGGGCTCTGCGGGCTGTAACAGAACGGCGTACAGGTGCCCCGAGGCGGCATCGGCACCTTGGTCGGGTCATTGAACTTGTGACCGCTGACCAAGGCCATGACCAGCAGCGCCACGAAGATCACCACTCCGACCGCGACAGCGGCCAGGACCAGCCACCCCCGAGGCGCGAGCTCGATCAGCACTCCGCGCTCGAAAAACCCCGAGCGTGTCACCGCCGCACCTCCGAATCGCCCACTGTGCCAATGGTATCGGCTGGAGGGGTCGGTGCGCCAAGACTTGTCACCGATCCGATACGGCCCGGGCGTCGAATCGGCGGAACGCGGCGCGGGTCAGCGCATATCGCGCCGCCGCAGACCCGCGAGTCCGATTCCCGCGATCACGAGCGCGAGTACGATCAGTACCATGACCGGTGTCAGCCGGAACGGCTCGGCGGGCACCTTCGGCAGATGACCGAACGGGTTGAGGTCGATAATCCATTGCGGCATACCGGGAATCGTGCTGAAGATCAGGACTGCGACCCCGGCGGCGAGCACTCCCCAGGCAACGGAGGCCCAGCGCGGCAGCAATCCGAACAGGGCCACGGCGATCGACGTGAAAATCCAGACCGCCGGCAATTGGATCATCGCGGCCCCCACGGTCTGCGGCAGTTTCGTGCCCACATCACCGGCGGCGAGCCCGTAGACCAGACCACCCAGTCCACCCGAGATCAACAGTGCCACCGCGGGTCCGGCGAAGGCGAACAGCAGATGTGATCCCGCCCAGCGAATTCGGCCGATCGCTCCGGTGAGTACCGATTCGGCGCGATCGGCCTCCTCCTCGGCGTGCAAGCGCAGCGCCGCCGAGACCGAATACGCCGCCGCGCCCACGCCGACGATCGAAAAGGCCATGTAGAGAAAGCCCTGTTCGAGGACCTGGCTGCCGCCCAGTCGCTCGATCACATCGCGGACGGCCTGGCCGGATCCGATCTGGTCGGCGATGCCGTGCACGACGCTTCCGATCACCAACCCGTACAGCGCCAGACCGACGGTCCAGGCGGCCAGCGCCCCGCGCTGCAGCCGCCAGGCCAGCCCGAACGGTCCCGCCAGCGCGGGCCCTGCGACCGGCGAACCGAGCCGTTCGGCGAGCAGCCCGGCCCCGACATCGCGGCGGCTCAGCAGGACGTAGGCTGCCACGATCAGGACCACCGCCAGCGCGGCGTGCAGCGCCAGGATCGGAAAGTGGTTGCCGGCCAGCGCCCGCACCTGGATCGACCATCCCTGCGGCGATAACCACACCAGCGGACCGGTCGGCCCGTCCGCGGCCCGGGCGTCGCCGACGGCCCGCAGCACATAGGTGCCCGCCAGCACCGCGAACGCGATCGCGCGGGTGGTGCGCGCATTGGCACTGAGCTGGGCCGTCACCGCGGCGACGGCGGCGAAGACGATGCCCGATCCGGCCATCGCGAGGCCGAACGCCAGCGCGTCGACGCCTCCGACATCGGCGCCCATCAGGCTCAGGGCGGCGAGCAGTCCGGTGACCAGCGCGCCGGAACAGGCCAGGATCAGCGCCGCCGTGAGCCCGGCCGCCCGCCCGATCCGGGTCGAGGCGAGCAATTCCTCCCGGCCGGTCTCCTCCTCGGCGCGGGTGTGCCGGATGACCGTGAGGATGGTGGCGATGCCGATCAGCGTGAAGAACATTCCCGCTTTCCACAGCCCCACGGCGGCCGCGGAGGTCTGGTTGTAGACCGGGCCGTACATCGCCAGTTGCGCCGGACTGGACAAAATGGTGTGCGCGAAGCCGCGCACCTGCTCTGGCGACGAGTACACGTGGGCGGTGCTCTTGACGTAGGTGCTGCCCAGTGGCAGCGAGAACAGCAGCACCCACAGCGGCAGGACGATCCGGTCGCGGCGCAGATACAGCCGTAGCAGACGCCCCGTTCCGGTGAAATCAGCGGTGTTCCAGAATGATTCGGTCAACCCCCGAACTGGAGGCGCCGCGGCGGTGGCGGTCATTTGGTGGCCTCCGCGAAGTCGCGGGCCGGACCGGAGCCGTCGGCGGCGTTCCCGCCCATTGAATAGTGGCGCAGGAACAGCTCTTCCAGCGTGGGAGGCGCACTGACCAGACTACGCACACCGGTATCGCCGAGCACCCGGATCAGGGTGCCCAGATGTTCGCTGTCGACCTGGCAGCGCAGGGTGCGGCCCTCGATCGCGACGTCCTCGACTCCCGGCAGCACACTCAGATCGCCTGGGTCACCGGTCAATTCGGCGGTGATGGAGGTTCTGCTCAGATGCCGCATCCGCGCCAGCGAACCACTCTCCACCGTCTTACCGGCACGAATGATGGTGACGCGTTCACACAGTGTCTCGACCTCGGACAGGATGTGACTGGACAGCAGCACCGTCACCCCGCGTTCGGTGGCCTCTCGCACACATTCCCGGAACGTCTTCTCCATCAGCGGATCCAGGCCCGAGGTCGGCTCGTCGAGCAGCAGCAGCCGCGCCCGCGAGGACAATGCCGAGACCAATGCGACCTTCTGCCGATTACCCTTGGAATAGGTGCGTGCCTTCTTCCGCGGATCCAGTTCGAATCGCTCGATCAGATCGGCGCGACGGGCGGTGTCGATCCCGCCGCGCATGCGACCCAGCAGATCGATGGTCTCCCCACCCGACAGCGAGGGCCACAGTGTGACATCGCCTGGTACATAGGCGATATCGCGATGCAGTGCGACGGCGTCCGTCCACGGATCGCGGCCCAGTACCCGCGCCTGGCCGGAGGTTCGCGCGAGAATTCCGAGCAGGATACGAATGGTGGTCGATTTCCCGGCGCCGTTGGGGCCCAGGAATCCGTGCACCTCTCCGTCGGCGACCTCCA
>JAFMQT010000061.1:0-5876 GCA_017354515.1 Nocardia sp.
CCCTCGCGCCGCTGCGCGACCGGGGTTTCGAAATCCGCACCCCCGTGGCCGGACTCGACACCGCGTTCGTCGCCGATTACGGCAGCGGGGAACTGGTGGTCGGGATCTGCGCCGAATACGATGCGCTCCCCGAACTCGGACATGCCTGCGGGCACAACATCATCGCCGCCTCGGCGGTCGGTGCGGCACTGGCTCTGGCCGAGGTGGCCGACCGGTGCGCGATCACCGTCCGGGTCTACGGCACCCCGGCCGAGGAGAGTGGCGGCGGCAAGGTTCTGATGCTCGACCACGGCGTCTTCGACGGCGCGGCGATGGTCATGATGGTGCATCCGGGCCCACTGGATATCGCCGGTGCGCGCTCGCTGGCGCTGGCGGATCTGTCGATCGAGTTCCACGGCCGCGAAGCCCATGCCAGCGCCGCCCCCGAATACGGCCGCAATGCCGGTGACGCCGTCACGATCGCGCAGGTCGCACTGGGTTTGTTACGTCAGCACCTGCGGCCGGGTCAGCAATTGCACGGTATAGTCGGATCCGGCGGGCTCGCCCCCAATATCGTTCCCGGTCACGCGGAATTGCTGTACTACCTCAGGGCCGACGATGCCGCAGCACTCGAGGATCTGCTGCGGCGCGCCTCGGCCTGTTTCGAGGCGGGTGCGACGGCTACCGGATGTACTTACGAGGTGCGCGCGGTGTCGCCGGTGTATACCGAACTGACGCCGGATGCCGCGCTGCTGCGCGCCTACCGCGAACAGGTCATCGGGATGGGCCGGCTGCCGCTGGCGCCGGAGCATGAGGCGAGCAGGCCGCTGGGCAGTACCGACATGGGCAACGTCACCAACGTCATTCCCGGTATCCACCCGGTCATCGGCATCGATGCCGCGGGGGCGGTCACCCATCAGCGGGAGTTCGCCGCGGCCTGTGTGACGCCGTCGGCCGATCTCGCGGTCATCGACGGTGCCCGCGCGCTGGCCCGCACCGCCATCGTCGTCGCCGGCGATCGGCGACAGAGAAATAGGCTGCTGGAGTTCGGCAGCCGGCGACAGGAGGAGATGCGGTGAGCACGATCGGCCGGTCCGGCCCGGCGGGCCGGGAGGGGCTGGGCGGCGCCGCTCATCCCGCTGTCGAGCGATGGCTGCGCGAACACGGTGACGATCTGATCGGCTGGCGGCGGCATATCCACGCCAATCCGGAACTGTCCCGGGCCGAGTACGCGACCACCGAATTCGTCGAATCCTGGCTGGTCAAGGCCGGATTCGAACCGCTCAAACTGCCCACCGGAACCGGCCTGATCTGCGATATCGGGCCGGCCGGTGAGCGGATCGCGTTGCGCGCGGATATGGACGCGCTGCCGCTGCAGGAGTTCACCGGGCGTCCGTTCGCCTCCTCGGTGCCGGGTGTCTCGCACGCCTGCGGCCACGACGCGCACACCGCGATCCTGCTCGGTTCGGCGATGGCGCTGGCCGAGGTGGGCGAGCTGCCGACCGGGGTGCGGCTGATCTTCCAGCATGCCGAGGAGGTCATGCCCGGCGGCGCGATCGATATGGTCGCCGCCGGTGCGATGGAGGGGGTGTCGCGGGTCTTCGCGGTGCACTGCGATCCGCGGCTCGAGGCGGGCCGGTTCGGGGTGCGGGTCGGGGCCATCACCTCCGCCGCCGATACCGTCGAACTGGTACTGGATTCGCCGGGCGGGCATACCTCCCGTCCGCATCTGACCAGCGATCTGGTGTATGCGATCGGCACCGTCATCACCGGGCTGCCCGGGCTGCTGAGCCGTCGTATCGATCCGCGCACCAGTACGGTCATGGTGTGGGGGGCGGTGTCGGCGGGCAAGGCGCCCAACGCGATTCCGCAGACCGGCATGTTGACCGGGACGGTGCGCACCGGCGATCACGCCACCTGGGAACTGCTCGAACCCATGGTTCGCGAGATCGTCGACGGCCTGCTCGCCCCGACCGGAGTGCGGTATCAGCTGAACTACAAACGCGGTGTACCACCGGTGGTCAACGACGAACACTGCACCCGCGTGTTCGAGGACGCGATTCTCGCGCTCGGGCCCGATGCGCTCTCGGACACTCCGCAGTCCGGCGGCGGTGAGGATTTCTCCTGGTATCTAGAGGAGGTCCCGGGTGCGATGGCGCGGCTGGGGGTGTGGTCCGGCGCGGGCCCGCAGCTCGATATCCACCAGCCCACCTTCGATCTCGACGAGCGCGCACTCGCCGCCGGGGTCCGGGTCATGACGAATCTGGCGCTGCACGCCGGATGATCGATCGGCGCACCGCGACCGGTGCGCCGACCTCGACTGCGGGCCGACTTCCGTTGTGGGACCGGCGTTTCCGATCGACTACAGCGAGCCGAAGGTACCCGGGCCGACGTTGCGGCTGTTGCGGGTGCGCAGTGCGTGGACGTACTCGCTGGGGGCACCGGCCTTTTCGGCGGCATCGGCGATCACACCGATATAGCGCGCCGAGGGCAGCCCGCCCTCATAGGCGTCCAGGACGTACAACCACGCCAGCGTCGCCTGGGCTCCGGGGCCCGAATTGGGCGTCACCCGCAGGCGGATCTTCTTGTGGATGCCGAAATCCGAACCTTCCCAGCGGTCCAGCCGCTGCTCGTCCTCGGCGGGGACGTCGTAGAGCACGACGAATACCCGGGAGCCGGGATCCTCGACGACCGTCGCCAGCGGCCCCTCCCAGCCGATATCGTCGCCGGCGAAGGTCAGGCGCCACCCTTCCAGCCAGCCCGTTCCATAGACCGGCGAGTGCGGACAGCGCTCGAGCATCTGCTCGGGGTCCATATTGGATCCGTAGGCGGCGTATATCGGCACCCGGCAAGAGTATCGAATGTCGCTTCCGGCGTGTTCGGGTCCCGCCGGTTCGCCGCGGCCGGGCCGGCGGGGCGCCCCCGACCGGCTGCTCCGCGCCCGAGATCGTGCCGACGCGGTCCCGCTCGCGGATTGCTGGACGATACGGTTGCAACGGTGTCGGAGATCCCGGCCGCACGGCTCGACAGCGGAGGTAACCCACATGGCGCGCATTGTGATCATCGGAGGCGGCCCCGCCGGTTATGAGGCGGCGTTGGTGGCGGCGCAGCACGGAGCGTCGGTGACCGTCATCGACGCCGACGGCATCGGTGGCGCGTGTGTGCTGTGGGATTGCGTGCCCTCGAAGACCTTCATCGCCTCCACCGGTGTGCGGACCGATCTGCGACGCGCCCGGGATCTGGGGATCACCGTGCACATGGCGCAGGCGCAGGTGCGCCTGACCGAGGTCAATGCCCGGGTCAAGGCGCTCGCACAGGCGCAGTCCTCCGATATCCGATCCAAACTGCAGGCGGCCGGGGTCACCATCCTGAACGGCCGTGGCCGGCTGATCGACCAGATCCCGGGTCTGGCCACCCATTTGGTGCGGGCCACCCTCGCCGACGGATCCGAGCGGGTGATCGAGGCCGAGGTCGTGCTGATCGCCACCGGCGCCAGCCCGCGGGTGCTGCCCGGCGCCGAGCCCGACGGTGAGCGGATCCTGGACTGGCGTCAGCTCTACGACCTGAACGAACTGCCGGAGACCCTGGTCGTGGTCGGCTCGGGTGTGACCGGCGCCGAATTCGTCTCGGCCTACACCGAAATCGGCGTGCGGGTGAAGCTGGTCTCGAGCCGCGACCGGATGATGCCGGGCGAGGATGCCGACGCCGCGTTGGTACTCGAGGACGCCCTCGCCGAACGTGGTGTGGAACTGGTCAAGCAGGGGCGGGCCGACGCGGTCGAGCGCACCGCCGAGGGGATCGTGGTCAAACTGGCCGACGGTCGCACGGTCACCGGATCGCATGCGCTGATGACGGTCGGCTCCACGCCCAACACCCAGGGCCTGGGGCTCGAGCGGATCGGGATCGAACTGGATCGGGGCGGATATCTGCGGGTCGACCGGGTGTCCCGGACGCGGGTTCCGGGGATCTACGCCGCCGGTGACTGCACGGGTCTGTTGCCGCTGGCCTCGGTCGCGGCCATGCAGGGGCGGATCGCGATGTATCACGCGCTGGGTGAGGGGGTGCAGCCGATCCGTTTGAAAACGGTTTCCTCGGCGGTGTTCACCCGGCCCGAGATCGCGACCGTCGGGGTCAGCCAGAACGCCATCGACAACGGTGAGGTGCCCGCTCGCACCGTGATGCTGCCGCTCAATACCAATCCGCGGGCGAAGATGTCGGGTCTGCGGCGCGGCTTCGTCAAGATTTTCTGCCGGCCGGCGACCGGGGTCGTGATCGGCGGGGTGGTGGTCGCGCCGATAGCCTCGGAGCTGATTCTGCCGATCGGCATCGCGGTACAGAACAATCTGACCGTCAACGATCTCGCCCAGACATTCTCGGTATATCCGTCACTGTCCGGGTCGGTGACCGAGGCCGCTCGCCAGTTGATGCGGCATGACGACCTGGACTGAGGCACTGGGTGATTCGGCTGAACCGCTTGCTGTTCCGGCACCGATGGCCGATTCCCACCACTGCGATTCGCCCACCTTGCCCGAACCATGTTCGTGTGGTTCACTTCCGGGCAGAGGTGTCAAGTGAGGGCTGTTCGCTGAGAACCGCGCGGGGGGATACGAACTTTCCCGGGCCGGGAGTCGACGAGTGGCCCGCGGTTCGCATCAGTATGCGTGCCGCGCCTCCGAGAGACCGCAAGAGACGGCCCGATCGCCCGGCAACGGCCGGCCGATGGACAGAGGTCGAGCTCGGGAAAGGGATTGCGAGACAGTGAAACATCGTAAGCCGAGTCGGGCGCAGCGTGCGATGGCCACATCCTTGCCGCTGGCCACCGCCGCCGCGGTAGCGACGATCCTCGCCGCGGGTCCCGCGAGCGCGGCCCCCGTGGACCAGCCGAACGCGCCCACCACACCGGCGCAACCCGCCGACGACGGACAGCAGCCGCAGGGCAATACCCAGCCGGGTGTCACCACCCCGGGGCAGCCGGGCGGCACCAACCCCGGCCCGGAGGGCGGTAACTCCCCGAGCCAGCCCGGGGTCACCACCCCGAATCAGCCGGGCGGAACGACTCCGAACCAGCCGAGTAAGCCCGACGACAACCTGACCGCGCCGACGCAGCCGGGTGTCACCACTCCGCGTGTCGCCCCCCTACCGGTTCCGGGACAGAACGATCAGGCACAGCAGCCGGCCGGAACGTCCGATCAGAACAACCAGGGCGGCCAGTCCGATCAGCTGAAGCCGCAGCAGCAGTCGTCGCCGGATCAGAACGCGGTGACGCCCAGCAAGCCGCAGCCGCAGGACTCGCAGATGGGGACCCTGCACGGTCAGCAGCAGGGCGGGTCGGGTACCGCCGAGCAGTCGCACTGGAATTCGCCGACCATGGACGCGGCCCCGGCCGCCCCGGTGGTGAAGATGCAGGGCCCGCACACCGAGTTCGGCGCCAATGTCGACGGCGGTTCATTGGCTCCCGGTTACGTGGCCAACACCCACCACTTCAACAACGCGCACGGGTACGTCGGCACCATGGGCTACACGACCCCCACCGGGCTCGGTGACGCGGGGGTCTCGGTGGAGTACGTCCAGGCCAATCGGGTCAAGGTCACCACCTACACGCACAACGCCGGTCTCGGTCAGGTCCAGAAGATCGCCCACGCCACCGGTCTGGACGACAAGAAGGCCGAGTACAACATCGACACCACCGCCCCGAACGCGGCCAAGGCCGCCGTCGAGGGCTGGATCAAGATGCAGCCCGGCGGTCAGTCAGCAATTGATGCCGCTGCCCGGGTTGGTAGAATTCCGCAGGGAGGAATCGCTCCGCAGCAGGCCAAGGTCGCTGGTGTGACCACCCAGTGGGGTGGCGCGAATCAGTACTGACACAGTCTGAAATGACGCGTGGGGCGGTCGGACTG
>JAFMQT010000061.1:5886-14271 GCA_017354515.1 Nocardia sp.
CCGCCCCACGCGTGTGTCTCGGGAAAGGGACAGGTGATGGCGTCCGGCGACGAGAACCACCGGGACGAGGACGAGGCGGAGTTCGGTCCGCCGGTTTCCGGATTCGGGCCACCGCTGAACGACTTCGGTCCGCCGACCGGTGACAAGACCTCGGTCGGCTGGCAGCCGTTCGATGAGCCGGCTCGGCAGTCCTTCGGCTGGCAACCCGCCGATTCCGGTGTGGCGCAACCGAATACCCAGACCGGTGGGCAGGCTCGGGTGCCCGAGCCGCAGCCGCCCGAGACCGTCCGCCGGGGCATCCAGGATCCGCGCTCGACATCGCAACGGTCCGGCGCACCCGCGCGGGACGAGGGCAAATGGTGGGACGCCGACTCCGCGGACTTTCCGCCCACACCGCCGCCGACCGCCACACCCCGCACCGGTTCGAGCGGTTCGCTGTGGGACGACGACGAATTGGCCAAGAAGCTGCGTGCCCCGCGCGCCGGCGGCGAGGCCGGGTCCGCCGGTTCGAGTTCGAGCTCGCTGTGGGACGACGACGATCTGGCCAAGAAGTTGTCCCCGCCCCGCCCGGCTGTTTCCGGCTCGTCCGAGGGTGAGGATTCGCACCGGAATCGGAAGGTGCTGCTCGGCGGGTTCGGTGTCGGAGTCGCGCTGATCGTCGCCTTGGTCGTGATCGTCGTCTTCGTGACCGGACGCGGCGGCAAGGACGACAACTCCCAGGCGTCCGGCGGCGCGACGAGCGATGCCTGCCTCGCGCACACCGACGGCAATGTCACCACCGGCAACGGTCAGGGCGACACGGCGACCGGTGTGAACGCCATCATGGGCTACCAGTACGCGTACTACACCCTGCGTGATGCGGTGAAGGTGCACACCTTCGTGGCCGCCGAGGCCAATCTGCAGCCGGCGGAAGCGCTGCAGAAGACCATCGACCAGAGCATTCCGCCGCGGACGACCTACTGCCTGCGGATCGTCACCAACGGCACGCCCAACACCGCGCCCAACAGTCAGACCAGGTACAACGTCGAGATCACCGAACACCATGTGGACGGCACCTCGAAACTGTGGCTGGAAACCGTCACCACCGTGAATCAGAACGGCCGCAACCTGATCAGCATGATCCAGGGCATCTGAACGCGTCAGGCCGCCGACCGAGACCTCCCTATCGCGACCAGTCGTAGGTGCGTTCGACGGCTCGGTTCCAGTCGTCGTACAGGCGGCCGCGTTCGGCGGCGGGCATGGCCGGCTCCCAGCGCCGGCCGACCGCCCAGTTGGCGCGGATCTCCTCGGTGTCCGACCAGTGGCCCACGGCCAATCCGGCGGCATAGGCGGCGCCGAGGGCGGTGGTCTCGGTGATGACCGGCCGGACCACGGGCATATCGAGGATGTCGGCCTGGAATTGCATGAGCAGATCGTTGGCGACCATCCCGCCGTCGACCTTCAGCGTGGTCAGTTCCAGATCGAGCTGTCCGGCGGCGGCGTCCGCGCGCATGGCCTCGATCACCTCGCGGGTCTGGAATGCGGTGGCCTCCAGGACCGCCCGTGCCAGATGGGCTTTGGTGACGAAGCGGGTGAGGCCGGCGATCACCCCGCGGGCGTCCGGCCGCCAGCGCGGGGCGAACAGGCCGGAGAACGCGGGCACGATGTAGGCGCCGCCGTTGTCGTCGACCTCGCGGGCCAGCGCTTCGATCTGTCCGGCGGATTCGATGATGCCGAGATTGTCGCGCAGCCATTGCACCAGGGATCCGGTCACCGCGATCGCCCCCTCCAGAGCGTAGACCGCGGGCTGGTCACCGAGCCGGTAGCAGACCGTGGTGAGCAGGCCGAATTTGCTGAACACGGGGGTGGTTCCGGTATTGAGCAGCATGAAGTTGCCGGTGCCGTAGGTGTTCTTGGCCTCGCCGGGGGACAGACAGGCCTGCCCGAAGGTGGCGGCCTGCTGATCGCCGAGGATTCCGGCCACCGGAACCCCCGCCAGCGGACCGCTACTGATCTCCGCGTAGACCTCCGAGGATCCGCGGATGCGCGGCAGCATCGCCTCGGGAATGCCGAATTCCGCACAGATCCGCGAATCCCATTGCAGCGTACGCAGATCCATCAGCATGGTGCGCGAGGCGTTGGTGACGTCGGTGAGATGTTCGCCGGTCAGATTCCACAGCACCCAGCTGTCCATCGTGCCGAAGCACAGTTCGCCGGCCTGTGCGCGTTCCAGGGCGCCGGGGATCCGGTCCAGGATCCAGCGCAGTTTCGGGCCGGAGAAATAGGTGCTCAGCGGCAGTCCGGTGCGGTCGGCGTACCGGTCGGGACCGGCCTCACCGGCGAGTTCGTCACATAGCGTCGCGGTCCGGGTGTCCTGCCAGACGATGGCGTTGTGGATCGGCTCGCCCGTCGCCCGATCCCAGACCAGGGTCGTCTCGCGCTGGTTGGTGATGCCGACGGCGGCGATATCGGCCGCGGTGGCCCCGGAGTCGGCGAGTGCCGCGCCGATGACGAATTCGGTATTGCGCCAGATGGTTACGCCGTTGTGTTCGACCCATCCGGGGTGCGGGAACAACTGCTCGTGTTCGCGCTGGGCCAGTCCGGCGATGCGGCCCGAACCGTCGAAGACGATGCACCGGCTGGAGGTGGTTCCCTGATCTATGGCGGCCACGAAGCGTCGCATTCACGCAGGTTACCGAAACGCGCGCCGGTGGCGCAGCACATCGCGACCGGATCGGCCGTGGTCTAGGCTGGAGCCGCTTACCAACCGGTAATACCGGTGCCGACCAGTACACAGGACGATCCACCGATTGGCGCGGAGGAAGTCGAGTGATGAACCAGAACGCACACGGTTCGCATACCGGCGAACTGGGGCCGGCGCAGCGCGCGGCGGCGTGGGACGCGATGGGCGGGAAGCATTTCGACGTGATCGTGGTCGGCGGCGGCGTGGTCGGCGCCGGGATCGCCCTCGATTGCGCGACCCGCGGTCTGGATGTGGCGCTGATCGAGGCCCGGGATCTGGCCGCGGGAACCTCGAGCCGCTCGTCGAAGATGTTCCACGGCGGCCTGCGCTATCTCGAACAGCTCGAATTCGGGCTGGTCCGGGAGGCACTGCGCGAGCGTGAGCTGAGCCTGACGACCTTGGCGCCGCATCTGGTCAAACCGCTGCGCTTCCTGTATCCGCTCACCCATCGCGGCTGGGAGCGTCCGTACGTGGCTTCCGGGCTCATACTCTACGACAGCCTGGGCGGCGCGAAATCGGTTCCGGGACAACAGCATGTGACCCGCTCCGGGGCGCTGCGGCTGGCGCCCGGTCTCCGCCGCGACGCGCTGATCGGCGGGGTGACCTACTACGACACCGTCGTCGACGATGCCCGGCACACGATGACCGTGGCCCGCACCGCCGCTCACTACGGGGCGGTGATTCGCACCTCCACGCAGGTGGTGGATTTCCTGCGCGAGGCCGACCGGGTGGTCGGGGTGAAGGTGCGCGACAGCGAGGACGGCGGCACCACCGAGGTGCGCGGCCATGCGGTGATCAATGCTACCGGCGTGTGGACCGACGAATTGCAGGCGCTCTCGCATACTCGCGGCCGGTTCCGGGTGCGGGCGTCCAAGGGCGTGCACATCGTGGTCCCGCGCGACCGGATCACCAGCGATACCGCGCTGATCCTGCGGACCGCGACATCGGTACTGTTCGTGATTCCCTGGGGCAGTAACCACTGGATCGTCGGCACCACCGATACCGACTGGAATCTGGATCTGGCACATCCGGCGGCCACCGAGGCCGATATCGACTACCTGCTCGATCGCATCAACGAGGTGCTGGTCACCCCGCTGACCCAGGCCGATATCCAGGGTGTTTACGCGGGGCTGCGCCCGCTGCTGGCGGGCGAGAGTGACGAGACTTCGAAACTGTCCCGCGAACACGCCGTCGCGCGGGTCGCACCCGGCCTGGTCGCTATCGCCGGTGGCAAGTACACCACCTACCGCGTCATGGCCCGGGACGCGGTGGACGCGGCCGCGCGCGATATCCCGCAGCGGGTCGCGCCGTCGATCACCGACCGGGTTCCGCTGCTCGGGGCGGACGGCTACTTCGCACTGCTCAACCAGGTTTCGCATCTGGCCAAACAGTACGGGGTCCATCCGTATCGCATCGACCATCTGCTCAACCGCTACGGTTCCCTGATCACCGACGTACTCGACCTCGCCGAGGGCAGACCCGAACTGCTGTGGCCGATTACGGATGCGCCCAGTTATCTGCGGGTGGAGGTGGTGTACGCGGCCACTGCCGAGGGGGCCCTGCATCTGGAGGATATTCTGGCCCGCCGCACCCACATCTCCATCGAGTTCGCGCACCGCGGAAACGACTGCGCCGAGGAGGTGGCGCGGCTGGTGGCACCGGTGCTGGGCTGGGACACCGATCGGATCCGGCGTGAGGTGAGCACCTATACCGCCCGGGTCGACGCCGAGATTCGGTCCCAGACCCAACCCGACGACGTCTCGGCCGACGCCCTGCGGGCGGCGGCTCCCGAACCCCGCTCCGAGATTCTGGAACCGGTGCCGCTGCCGCAGCGCTAGTCCGGTGGCCCGCGACTACCGCGCGCCGGGTGTGGGCTGGCAGCGCGGGCAGAAGTAGATGCCGCGTTCGGAGGTGCGGGCGGAGGCCGAATCCGGGCCGAGCATGCGGACCACGATCATCGAACCGCACCGGCGGCAGGGCCGATGCTGCCGTCCGTACACCGCCGCGGGCCACGGCGGATGGTGTGCCGCCCGGGTGAGGATTCGATGTGCGGTATCGACGAGGCCGGGCAGATCGGGTACCGCGGCCACCGGCGTCCCGGGATGGATCCGCTCGGCGAAACAAATCTCGCTGCGATAGATATTGCCGACCCCGGCCATGGTGGTCTGATCCAGCAGGGCCAGTCCGATCGGTCGCCGCGGATCCGCGCCCAGGCGCCGGAGCGCCTGCGCCGCATCCCAATTCGGCCCCAGCAGATCCGGGCCGAGATGGTCGACGGCGGTATGTTCGTCGGTCAGCGACAGCACCTCGACCAGGCCGAGCGAGAACCCCACGGCTTCGGCGTCGGCGGTGGCCAGCACCAGCCGGGCGGTGAATCCGGGTTTGGTCCAGCGCTGGCCGGGACGGTAGACGCGCCAGCTACCCTCCATCTTCAGATGGGTGTGGATGCTGAGCGCTTCGGTGCGTACGAACAGGTGTTTGCCGTAACTGCCGACGCTCTCGACCCGGCGGCCCCGCAGATCGAGTGTCGCGTAGCGAGGTACCCGGAAATCGCTGCGGGTCAGGGTCTTTCCTTCGAGTGCGGTGCGCAGGCGCGCCGCGGTGAGGTAGACGGCGTCTCCTTCGGGCATCGCCGCTCACCGCCGATGTCCGGGACCGGCGCACCTCACGGTGTGCTCCGCAAGCGGAAACCCCGTGGCGTGCGGTGGAATCCGGCATCGGCGAGGAAGGTGGTGAAGGTGTTGCCGTGCACCGATTCTCCGTCGACACGTTCGACCACCAGCGAGTCGATCCGGCGGTCGCGCACCAGCGCCGCCAGCGCGGCCGCGGCCTCGGTCCGGATGCCGGGATCCTCGGTGAAGGTGACCAGGGTCTTGCCGCCGCGCTCCAGATACAGCACCAGCTCGCCGGCGGCCAGTACCACCAGTGCGCCGGCCTTGCGGCCCGGGCGATGTCGGGTTCCCTCGTCCGCGTTCTTGGGCCACGGCAAGGCCGCGCCGTACGGATTGGCCGGATCGCAGGCGGCCAGCGCCAGCGTCCCCGGGACCTCGGTGCCGGCACGGTCGGAGTCGTAGGAGCGCAGCCGATCGACCACATCGGTGGTCGAGAACTGCGCGCCGCCCAGGGTATCGACGAAATAGCCGCGCCGGCAACGGCCCCGATCCTCGAATTCGGTGAGCACCCGGTACATCAGCGCGAATCCGCCCGGAACCTCCTCGCCGCGCACCGATCCCCGGGTCAGCACTCCGTAGCGCTCCAGCAGCAGATCTGCGATGGCGTGGGCGCGAATCGTATTGTCCGGCAGCCGCTGTGGTAGCAGCGCCCAGCGCCCGGCCACGGCGGGCGGACCGGTGCGGGTCGGCATGGCCGGCCGGGGCAGGTGCATCCGCCCGCGCGGGGTGCGTCTGGGAGTCCGATGCGCGGCCGTACCGCGGGCGGCCCCCGACAGTCGCGCCCGGACCGGGGCGAAGGTGTCGCCGGACAGATGACCCGCCCACACCAATTCCCACAGCGCGGCCGCTACCGCCGCATCGTCGAGTTCGCCGGTCGCGTCGGACAACTGCCGGAAGAAGTACGCCGCACCCGCCACACCGCCGACTCGGTCATCGCCGGCCGCGTTCGGTCCCGCACCCAGCGCGGTCAGAAGCCGACGCTGCAGATCGGTGAACTCGATCTCGGCGGCCGGCGGCAGGGTGACCGGCGCCTGATCGGCCGGATGAAGTGCGATCCAGCCATCTTTGGCGGTGATCGCGCCGTGGCCGGACCACAGCACCTCGCCGGAGGCGGTGAGCTCGTCGAGCATCGCCGGGGAATAGTCACGCACCCGCGCGGGCAGGATGAGCGACTCCCACGCCGACGCCGGAATCGGCACGCCCGCAAGCTGTTCCACCACCGCGGCCACGCCGTCCACGCCGCGCAGCGTCGAGGTGCCGATATGCTGCCAGGCGGGCAGGAACCGGCCGAACGCGGCGGTGGACACCGGTTCGACCTCTTTGCGGGCCGCGGCCAGACTGCGGCGGCGCAATCGGCGCAGTACCTGGGTATCGCACCATTCCGAGCCGGCCGAGCCGGGCGTGAATTCCCCTTCCACCACTCGCTTTTCGGCGGCGAGCCGGTGCAGGGCGGTAGCAGCGACGGCCGGGCCGATACCGAATCGCCGGGCCACGGCCTCCACCGAGAACGGTGCGTGCGTGCGGGCGTAGCGGGCGACCAGATCGCCCAGTGGGTCGGCCACCGGTTCGATGAACGCCGCCGGGGTGCCGATCGGCAGCGGAACACCGAGGGCATCGCGTAACCGGGCGGCATCCTCCACCGCCGCCCACCACCGCGATCCCGCGAAGGACACCTCGAGCACCCGTTTGGCCCGCAGGAGTTCGGCCAGCCACGGGGCCGGATCCTCGGTGCAGCGGGCGGCGGCCTCGGCCGGGGTGAGTGGGCCGAGTAGTCGCAGCAGGTCGGCGAGCGCTTCGCCGTCCCGGGCCTGCCGTTCGGGGGTGAGCCGCTGCAGTTCGCGTTCGGTCAGTTCGAGCACCGCCGCATCGAGCAGTTCGCGCAACTCGACCCGGCCGAGCAGTTCGGCGAGCAGGCTCGAATCCAAGGACAGCGCGGCGGCGCGGCGTTCGGCCAGTGGACTGTCGCCCTCGTACATGAACTGGCCGATGTAGTCGAACAGCAACGCGTTGGCGAACGGGGAGGGTGCGGCCGTCTCCACCTCGACCAGGCGCAGCTTGCGCCGCGCCACATCCGTCAGCAGATCGCGCAGTGCGGGCAGATCGTAGACATCGCGCAGACATTCGCGCACGGTCTCCAGCAGGATCGGGAAATCCGGGAATTTTCTTGCCACATCCAGTAATTGGGCAGCACGCTGGCGCTGCTGCCACAGCGGCGCCCGGCGGCCCGGATCCCGGCGCGGCAGTAGCAGGGCCCGGGCGGCGCATTCGCGGAAGCGCGAGGCGAACAGCGCCGAACCGCCGACCTGCTCGGTCACCGCGTCGTCGATCTCGTCCGGGTCGAAGACGAACAGTTCCGCACCGGGCGGATCGTCGGTGGTATCGGGCAGCCGGACCACGATGCCGTCGTCGGAGGCGGTCGGCGCGGCATCGACACCGAATCGCTCACGCAGCCGCGCCCCGACCGCCAGCGCCCACGGCGCGTGCACGGGTAATCCGTAGGGGGAGTGCAGAATCAGCCGCCAATCGCCGAGTTCGTCGCGGAAGCGTTCGACCAGCAGGGTGCGGTCGGTGGGCAGCCGGCCGGTGGCGTGGCGCTGCTCGGCCAGCAGCGAGACCAGATTCGCCGTCGCGAAATCGTCCAGCCCGGCGGCGTGGACGAGCTGTTCGAGTTCGGCGAGTTCGCCGCCCTGCTCGGCGGCGGAGCCACTGCCGGCTGTGTGGGCACGGGAGGGTGCGCGGCGCCGGGCGCCGTTTCCGGAGGTTCCTGGCGACGGACGGCGTTGTCGCGCAGCGTCTCCCGCTGGTTCTGCCGGGACGGGAGAGACGGGATGCCCATCGTCGACCGCACTGCTCCCGCCCGCACCTCGTACGAGTTCGGCGATATGCGCGGCCGGCGCGCGATCGACGATCTGTCCGGCCGTGCGCACGAATTCGCCCAGGGCCGCGCCCAATTCGGCGGGACGGCCCAGAGAGTCGCCGTGCCAGAACGGG
>JAFMQT010000657.1 GCA_017354515.1 Nocardia sp.
ACCTGGTCGCCGAATACGGCCCGGATGTTCCGATGCCGCCGAGCGCACTGGAGATGCACGAATACGAGCAGGCCCGCGAACGCGGCGAGCAGGTCAGCGAACCGCAGCCGATGCCGTATGAGCGCGCCGCGCAGGAGCGCCGGGTCAAGCGGGCACAGAAGGATCTGAGCACGCTCGG
This sequence comes from Nocardia sp., assembly GCA_017354515.1. GTDB lineage: Bacteria > Actinomycetota > Actinomycetes > Mycobacteriales > Mycobacteriaceae > Nocardia. The sequence continues at coordinate 179 of JAFMQT010000657.1, forward strand.
CAAGGTGAACCCGCTGGCCCTGGAGGAGTTCGCGGCGCTCGAGGAGCGCTACAACTTCCTGTCCACCCAGCTCGAGGATGTCAAGAAGGCCCGCCAGGATCTGCTGGACGTGGTCTCCGAGGTGGATGCGCGCATCCTGCAGGTGTTCACCGAGGCCTATGAGGATGTGCAGCGCGAATTCGTGCAGGTCTTCGAGCGCCTGTTCCCCGGCGGCGAGGGCCGGCTGCTGCTCACCGATCCGAGTGACATGCTCACCACCGGTATCGAAGTCGAGGCCCGACCGCCCGGTAAGAAGGTCAAGCGGCTGTCGCTGCTGTCCGGTGGGGAGAAGTCACTGGCGGCGGTGGCGTTCCTGGTGTCGATCTTCCGTGCTCGCCCCTCGCCGTTCTACGTCATGGACGAGGTGGAGGCAGCCCTGGACGACACCAACCTGCGCCGACTGATCGGCCTGTTCGAACAGTTGCGGGAGAAGTCCCAGCTGATCGTCATCACGCACCAGAAGCCGACGATGGAAATCGCCGACGCGCTCTACGGCGTCAGTATGCGGGGCGATGGCATCACCCAGGTCATCTCGCAGCGGTTGCGCGGACAGAACCTGGTTGGTGCCCCGAGCTAGCGTTCATCAGAGCAGATCGCTGACGTCGTCGGGGACGTCGACGGCGTATTTGCGGAGGGTGTCCATCGGGACGACTTCCAGTGCGTTCTCGTGGGTGGCGGCCAGTACCACCGGTGCGGCGACCCCGTCCTCGTGCGCGTGTAACCAGCGGACGGCGACCACGCACCAGCGATCGCCCGGCTGCAGTCCGGGGAAGTTGTTCTCCGGGCGGGGGGTCAGGAGATCGTTCCCGATCGACTTCTGATGTTCCAGGAACTCCTGGCTCACGACGGTGCAGACGGTGTGGCTACCCAGATCCTCCGGACCGGTGCTACAGCAACCGTCCCGGTAGAAGCCGGTGAGAGGATCGGTGCCACACTCCTCCAGCGGTCCCCCAAGCACATTTCGATCGGTCACACGCCGATCCTATTGTCTCTGTATCGGATTCGCCGCGCCTTGGGCAGTTGCGCTCGCCGCGAACACCGCCCAGGCCCCGGAATCGGCGGCATCGGCCGACGTCGGCGGCGTGTCGAGGCCCTGAAGGCGATCGTCGGATTCGACACGGCCGACGGTCCCGGCCGCGCCGCCGACGCGAGGGCGGCCCGGGGAGTTCTGACAGGATGGTGGTCGTGACTGCGCAAGCCTGGATTCTGATCGCCGCGATCGTCGCCGTTGTGCTGGTGGCGTTCGTGTCCGGATTCGTCCTGTACAAACGCCGCCGCATCAGCCTGACTCAGCGCTCGGAGCCGGTGAAGGAAGGTATCGATCGATCGGGGGGATATACGGCGTCCGGGGGTTTCAACTTCAGTCAGGGCGGTGCCGGGTCGGGCACACTGACTGCGCCCGAACCCGGACCGATTCCCGAACCCGGACCGGCCCCGATCGAACGCACCGATGACGAGGGCCAGCCGCATGTCGGCGACGACGCCGCCGTCCCGCGCGATTCGGTACGCCGCCCGATCACCGATGTGCGGCTGCCGGAACCCGACACCGCCGCGCCGGCCGAGGACACCGCCGCTCCCGCCGCGGACAAGGTCACTCCCGCCGAGGACACAGCCGCGACCGCGCCGGTTCCCGGAGCCGAACCCGAGACCGAGCCCCAGGCCGAGCCGCGATTGGTCGAGCCGGCCATCGAAACCACCCCCGATACGGTCTCGACCGATACGGTCACCACCGGCGAGCCGGCTCCGGCAGCACCCGCCGAGCCGGCAGCCGCCGAGGCCGCGGCTCCGGCGCCGATCGAGGCGATCGAGCCCACCGCCGGTCGCCTCACCAAACTGCGCGGCCGCCTGTCCCGTTCGCAGAACG
>JAFMQT010000002.1:0-14740 GCA_017354515.1 Nocardia sp.
TCGGTGGAATGGTCGCCGTGGAGGGCGAAATCCGGGGTGGGGTTGCCTGGGGCTCCGGCGATATTGTCCAGGTAGGGGGTCATTGCCCGGGTCAGTTGCTGGGTGAGGCCGGGGTTGACCATGCCCAGTGATTTGTTGTCGTGGTCGGGCATATTCATCAGGGTCTCGAATTCGCCTGCGCTACCGGGCTTTGCGGTGTTCGAGGTGAGGAATTGGGCGAGGCCGGAGGCGGCGTGGCCGGCCAGGCGGGACTGCTCGGGGGTGACCTCGGGTTGTCCGCCCTGTGCAGGATGCGGGGTCGCCTCCTGCCCGATCCAGTCGAACAACTCCGGTGCCTTCTTGCCGCCGGAGTCGTTCCAGTCGTACTGCAGCAGGGGCTGAAAGACTTTCGATCGGTCGTAGCCCGGCTCCAGGGGCGGGGAGCCGGGTTCGCTGTGGCCGGTCAGGAGTTCGGTGGTGGCCTGGTGGTTCCGGCCGGAGACCTCGAGGTAGTCACGCATGGGTCCTTCGAACGCGCTGCGGTCGAGCTGGGGCCCCAGCATCTCGACATCGTGGCGGTTGGGGCTGGCGAGGTTCGCGGCCTGGCGGGTGAGTTCGCGGGAGAATTCGGTGCCGGGCCGCACACCCGGATCGGAGTGTTTGATCAGATCGCCGAATTGCTTGGTCTCGGCCAGGAATTGGACTTGCGCGGCCGGGCTGCCCGGCGAGGCGACCGGATACCGGTTCGAGTTGGCGTCCGGCCCGCCGACACGGGTGGAGACAAGTTTGCGGACGTCGTCGGGGAGTTGTTTATATCCGCCGGGGGACTGCAGCGCGCCGTCGGGGCCGCGGCCGGTGCCGACCCGTTCGTTGGACAGCACCATGAGTCCATTGGCGAGGGCGTCGCGGCGGGCCGCGGCAGCCGGGTTCCCGTGGGCTTCCTCCGTTTTCAGTTCTTCGCTAAGCGCGAGGATCCCGTCTTTGCCGGCGGAGTTGTAGAACTCGTGGAGGTACTGCTGGGTGGCGGCGGGGAGGGTGGCGACGTCTTTGCCCTGGGCGAGGTCTCGGAGGTCGTTCTCGGTCAGCGCGCCCTCGGGGAGATTGCCGGCGATGTCGGCGAGCTTGGCGTGGTCGATCGTGCCGTCGGGATGTACGGCGTCGCGCACGGCTTTACCGTCCTCGCGGCCGAATGTGGCTGCGTCGGTGGCGGTATCGGGGGCGTCGACTCCGGTGCCGAGGTGCTCACCGCGCGCCCGGATGTTCTGGTTGGCATTGGTGATCGCCCGCGACATTTCGGTGATGGCGTCCGCGAGGCTGTAATAGGCGGTGTTGATCAGGCCTTGGTGGTGGTCGATGCGTTGTTTGACCTTGTCGATCACGTCCTGCTTCTGACTGCCTGCCGCGACTCGGATTGCGGTGTCGACCACCCACCTGTCCGAAACTTTCAGCGGGAGCGGAGATTCCGGGTCGTGCTCGGCGTCGGCGACCTTGCCCAGCAGGACGCGGCGTTCATCGCCGAGCCGGGAGTCGGCGGCGCGGAGGGCGGCCGTGGCGTCGTGGATCTCCTGGGAGAGTTTGCGGGCTTCGGTGTTCTCCTGTGCGAAGCGGTCGTAGGCGGCATCACGCGCGGCACCGACCCAGGTCGTGCCGTTGAAATGGCTGATCATACGGCCGAGCTGGGCTTCATAGGTGCCGACCGCGGTGTCGATCTGCCCGGCCCATTCGGACAGTTTTCCGGTGTTCCACTTCTCGACTTCCGGGCGTGTGGGCATCAGTGACCGCCCTGAGTGCGGAAGTCGAGGCGGTGGAGTTGTTCGGCGAACTTGTCGTCGGTGAGGGCGAACAGGTTCGCGGTGTTGCGCACCGAGGCGCTCACACTGGTGAGACGCTGGGAGACGCGCAGCCAAGCGCCCTCGGTGAATTCGCCGAGCTGAGCGCATTCGGCGCCGATGCTGCAACCGGGCAGGGCGGCGCTGATGGCATCACCGCCTGCCCGGATCCCGATGGCATCGATCTGTTTGGCGACGTCGTCGATGGTGTCGGCGAGCTTGTTGATCTGGTCGAGATCAGCTTTGAGCATGCGATGAATCCCCCTTCGCCCCGTTCCCGTAGTGGCCCCACCCTGGGTGACGGCCGGTCCCGCCACATTGTGCCATCCATCCCGGCCGGCCGACGGCAACGGGATCGAATTCGGCTGTGCTAACCTCGCGAGGTCGGGGCGAAGGCATCGAACAGTGCAGAAGCCATCGAACAATGCAGGGGGCGGCAGATGGGTAATGACGATCCGCGATCGGCGCCACCGCCGAAAGATATCTTCTCCCAGATTCAGGACGCCGCGACCAAGAACGAGATCGACCCGTTCCGGCAGAAATTCAACGAGTCCCAGGCTCAACTGCAGCGCGGCGACGCCGAACTGGCCGGTCAGCACGCGGGCACCGATCCGGCCTACACCAGCAATAACGATCACTTCGAGGGGATGACCCATCAGCAGCTCTACGATGCAGTCCACGGGCTCGGCGGACTGGATCCCAAGGGTCTGCAGACCATGCGCAAGACGTGGTTCGATTGCTCGAGCAAACTCGAGAACCTGACCACCTTCACCCTGCAGCTGGGCATCAACAATATTTTCGCCGGCGGGATATGGCAGGGCGCCGCGGCGGACGCGGGCAAGGCCGCCTCCGATCGGTTCGCGCGGGTGGCGAATCAGATCGGGCAGGTCTTCGATTCCATCTCGAGCCGGATGGACAGTGCGGCCTGGGCGGCCGAAGCGGTTCGCAAAGCTGTTCCGCCACCTCCGAATTCGGTGGTGCTGACTCCGAAGAGTGACGATCCGAACGTGGCGATCCTGCCCAATCTGCCCAATCCGAAGGCGACCGACGACACCGCTCAGGCCGTCGAGAGGGCTCGTCAGGATGCGATCCGGCAGCTGAACGCCATCTACACACCCTCGTTCCCGCCGACCGGGGCGAATGTTCCCGCCTATATCGAGGTTCCGAAGGCGATCGCCGGAGATGGAGGGGCTCCCGCGCCCAGCGGTAGTGGCGGTGGTCCCGCAGGTGGAGGCTCCAAACCCAGTGGTGTTGAGGGGAACTCAGGTGCCGCGCCGCACCCCGAACAGCAGGGGAGCGGGCAGCCGGGCCCGGCGGACGGACGCTCGGGTCCGAGCGATCCAGCTCCCTCCGAAACCGCTCCCGCCGCCTCGTCAGCGATGGATCCTGCAGCGTCCGGCGGTGCGGGCCCTGATGCGACCACCGCCGCCGGGGTGGGACCCGATACCCGGACCGGGCCCAGCCCCAGTCCCGGACTTGGTTCTCCCACCAGCCCCCTGCCCGGCGGACACACCGGCAGTGGTGCTGGCTCGTCCGAGTCGCGATCGGGTGGCCCCGGAATGAGCGCACTGCCACAACCGGGTGTCAGCCTGCCCGGTGGCCCGAAGCCCGGCGCGCAGTCGGGCCCCGCCACACGCGGAACCGCTGCGGCACAAGGACGTCCGGGCCAAACCGGTGCGGGTGCGCCGGGGGCGCAAGGCAAACGCCGCGAGGACGACCGCGAACACCGATCTCCCGACTATTTGAAGGGCGTCAAACCGGACTGGGCTGAAGGGCTCGAAGCCCCGCCACCGGTGATCGGTTCGGACTTCGGCCCGGTGAACGACAACAATGCCTACTGGGACTCGACCGCACCGACCGCACCTTCCGCCGAGTCGGCACAGCCGAGTGCGAAACCGGCACGCGAAAACTCGCTGTATCACGACGAATTCGAACCGGACAAGCAGTCGGCCCCGGCCACTGAGCACGTCCCGAAGCCGGAGGGTACCCGCGAAAAACAGTATCTTGACCTATCCGGCGAGGGGCCGATGACCGACGACGAACGCCGCGGTGGGACACCTCCACGGTGAAAACGCGCAAGACGTGGGACTTCACACCCGATGAATTCGCCTATGTGTGGGCACAGGAAACCGGCCTCACCGGCGACTATCCGTGGCCCATCAGTATCCTCGAATCAGTCACCGACGCAGACGATTACGATCGTCTGCTGCTGAAACTGAAGTCCCGCTTTCCGCCCGGCGGCGATCCCGACCTCACCGGCCCGTTGCGGGTGCTGGCCAACCCCGACCTGCGGATCGTGTGCAACGGCTGGTTCCTCGGATCCCAGCGCCGGGTGCGCTCGGTCGGTGCGGCGATCGGGGACCTGGGAGTCATCCTGTTCCAGAAGGCAGGCAGCTCAGCGGCTTTCGGCGAAGATATCAAGCTTGTCGTCACCACTCGAAGCAACCTCGGCAAACATATCGCGGCCACCATGCCGAATATGACTCCCGGATCGGCGGGCAAACTCGTCGGCTACACACCCCGGGTGCGCGGCGAACTACCACCCAAGTCCTGGCTGCGCGATGCGGAAGGTCGTCGGCCCGTCGAGGAACGAATACGAACGCTGCTGCATCTGAGCCGAACCGCGCAGGGCTATCTGCGTATCGACCGCCACCTGCACGACGAACGCCCGTATCCACTGCTGTTCGTGAGCTGGATCGACGTCGAGAGCCCGCGCGCCCACGGCCGCTACCTGGTCGACGCGGACGATAACGACACCATCATCACTCCCGCCTCCGAGCAGGTCATCGCCCAGGAACTGCACCGGCGAGCACGACTCGATCAGTGGTAGGGACGATCGCGGCATTGAAACGGTCGCGGTGCGCCGAGCCGCGGTGGCCTCACCTCGACGCTTCATCCGTCCCTTTCTTGGCGGCTGGTCAAGATAGCATCGGGGCTGGTACTAGGTCAGGACTGGAGATGCCTCGCAACAGACGTCCGCAGGATCGGGAAGAAAAGCGCGCGGAGATCGTGGTGGCTGCTCGGCGATTGTTCGTCGAGCAGGGGTACGACGCGGCGTCGATGACACGGATCGCCCGGGAGGCCGGAGTGGTGTCGAACACGCTGTACTGGTACTTCCAGGACAAGGACGCGGTATTGATCGCGGTCCTGGACGCGGTCCTGGCCGACTCGATGGCCGCCTACAGCCAGGTGCTGGGCTCGGGGCTGGCCGATCGGCTGTTGTGGCTGGTCGAGGAATTGGAACAGCTGGGCCGGTTGGTGAGCACGGTGCACACGCGCGCTGCCGAGTCCGCGTCCATTCGGGAATGGCACGAGCAGTTTCACGTGCTGGCCGAGGGATTGTTCCGGACAGAGCTGATCGAACTCGGCGTGCCCGCGCACGAGGTCGATCCGATGGTCGCGATCGGCGTTTTCGTTGTCGAGGGCATGCTGACGCATCCGAGCGGGCAGGCTCAGCGACGCGCGGTGATCGAGACCTTGCTCGACAGCGCTCGCGGTCTCGCCGCGGCCGCCGGGTGAGGGCTCGGCCTGCCCCGCGTCGACGAGCCCGGGGCACCTACTGCGTGGTGGCTGCTGTGTGGTCGAATTGTGTTGTCAGGAAATCGAGTTGGTCACGCACGGCACGTTCGAAGTGCTCGCCCACGTAGATGCCGAAGTGAGCGCACGGGTAGTTCTGGACATGCACGTGTGCCAAGCCCTGCGCGTAACGCTTGGTGGTTCTTCGCGGGCGCGGCCGTGTCGTTGTCGCAGATACACAGCAGCGTCGGAGTCTTGAAGCGTGCCAGTGCGCGACCGGGCCGATCGAGCGGAAGGCGCAGCGCCAGCCGCGCGGCCAGGGCGTTGGCGGCATCGAAGTCACCGTCCGGGCCGCGCAAGACACCCCACATGCTGTCGCGACCAACACCGGTCACGGTTTCTTCCTCAGCGTCGATCTCGGTCAGCTCGATGTTTTTCGACAGCTCAGCCCGTACCGATGGCAGCCGATTCAACAGAGTTCTGGTGCGCCGCGAGAGCCGGGTTCCCGCGGGTAGGAGTGCCGAAGCTCCGGCGAGGGCGTCGGGTGAGGCCACGAACGCGGGCATCCAGGACGTGCCCGCCATCGGCAGCAGTATCGGTTTCGCGCCGAACCAGGAACCGATTGTGTCGAGGACACCTGCCGCTGCCAGCACTACCACGCTCAGCGGGCCGGTCCGGATACGCGAGCGCAACGACGCCGGTCCATCGGTGAAGGGGCACTGGGCCACGACCGCGGCGATACGGCTATCTTCCGAGGCGACCTGAATGACATGGCCACCGCCGAAAGAACTGCCCCACAACGCGATCCGGTCGACATCGACCTCCGGCAGCGTGCGCGCGAAGGCCAACGCGGCATGCCAATCGGCACGTTGGCGTCCGATATCGAGGAGCTGACGCGGTGCTCCGCCGCTGGCCCCGAGGTGGCGGTAGTCGAACACCAGCACCGACCACCCCGCCTCGGCGAACCGTTGCGCGTAAGCGTCCAGGCGCATCTCCCGCACCGCCCCGAGCCCGTGACCCATGATCACCATCGGGCGCGGGCCGTCGAGGTCGGGTGCGGTGTACAGCCATGCCGCACACTTGTCCTGACCGGAGGTGAAAGAGACCTCACGCCGTCGCACCGCGACTGTTTCATACCGCTTGGCCGGCTCACTGATTTCCATGATTCGCGTCTCCCGCTTCGTCACTCTTCTTGGATGCCAGCCAAGAAGTACCTGGGTTTACCGTAACCACATTCTTGAATGACAGTCAAGAAAGCAATAGCGCCGGGAGGCGGTATGCCGGTCACTACCCCCCATCGCCTGAGACCGCGCAGACCGTCATCGAGGGCGCAGCGCGTCCAGGGTGAGGTCGAGGAGACGTTCGGTGCGATCACCGGTCTGCGTGGAAGTCGTGAGCAGGATCCCCAAGAGCATCACCGTCACATCCTCGGCGTCGATGTCGGCGCGCAGCGTCTTGGCTTCGGCACCGCGGGCAAGGAACGTGTCGATGGCGGCATTGACGCGTTCGCGGGTCGCCGGCGCCGCGATCGAGCCCGAAGCCCATCCCGCACGCAGAGTTTCGGCCATTCCGCGCTTGGTCGCGACGAACGCGGCGTACTTGCTCATCCACGCGCGCAGGGCCCGATCGGGGGGTAGTTCGAGCAGCAGGTCCGCGGCGCTGCGGGTGAGCGCGTCGAGTTCGGCGGCGTAGACCGCTTCCACCAGGTACTCGCGGGTGGGGAAGTGCCGGTAGAGGGTGCCGATACCCACGCCCGCTCGCCGGGCGATGGCCTCGAGGGTGATGTTCTCCCCGGATTCGGCGAAACTCGCCCGCGCGGCCTCGAGGAGTTTGCCGCGGTTGCGCTGCGCGTCGGCTCGGGGCGTGCGGCGGGCTCGCCGCGCGGTCGTCGATGAATTCGGATCGACGGGACTCAATACGGAGGCACCTCCGGTATAGTGAGACTAAGCGGAGAGTCCTCCGCTTAGTCGATTCTCGCACACGGAGCACTCCCATGGCAGCACCCTCGACACCCGCACCGGACCGCGCCCCCTCCGGCGCACCCCGTCCCGGCGGACCCGCCACACTGGCCGGGCATACGGTATCTCGAATCGGTTACGGCGCAATGCAACTCGCTCGATTGCGCGGCGACACGAACGCCGCCGCGGCGGTACTGCGGCGCGCGTGGGAACTGGGTGTCGATCACATCGACACCGCCCAGTTCTACGGCGACGGCTTCGTCAACACCGTCATCGGGCAAACCTTCGGCCCCGAGGACAAGGTCGTCATAATAAGCAAGGTCGGCGCCGAGACCCACCCGGGCGGCGATCGGCCGCTGCGTCCGGCGCAACGACCCGAACAATTGCGGGCCAGCGTGGAAGACAACCTCGCCACCTTGCGCCTGGACCGGATCCCGGTGGTCAACCTGCGCCGCCTGGATGTCGGGCCCGGGCTGCGCGCATCCGGCGACCAGCTCGTCGACCTCGACGATCAGCTCGCTGCCCTGATCGCGCTACGGGAGGAGGGCAAAATCGGCGCGATCGGGCTCAGCTCGGTCACATTCGACACCTTGAACCGGGCACTGCCGGCCGGCATCGCCTGCGTCCAGAACGCCTACAGCCTGCTCATGCGCTCGGACGAGGACATGCTCGCGCTGTGCGGGGCCGAAAACATCGCCTGGATCCCGTATTTCCCGCTAGGCAGCGCGTTCGAGGGCATTCCGAAGGTCACCGAGGCTCCGGCCGTCACCGCCACAGCGCGATCGCTGGGCTGCACCCCCGCCCAGATCGGCCTGGCCTGGTTGCTTCGGCACGCGCCGAACACGCTGCTGATCCCGGGCACCGCGAACACCGCCCACCTGCAAGCCAATATCGCCACCGCGCAGATCACCCTCGATGACGCCACACTCGCCCAACTCGACGCGATTGCGGCCGGCCCGCAGGATTGACCCCTATTCGCCGCCTACCGCACGATCGATCAGCCCGGCCGCCAGACTCGCATCCGGCTGTTCGGGGGCGCGCGTGCCGACCGGCATCGAATCCGGCGCGGGCAGCAGCGGATCGGCCGCCAACCCCTTCTCGGCCGCAGCGGTCCGGATCGCATCGACCACCAGCAGCAGCGCCGCCCGCCGCGCGGTATTGGTGCGGTAGGCCAACGACACCGTCCGGGTCAGCACGTCCGTCAAGGACACGATATCGACACCCGGCGGCCGCAACGCCAAACCCAGATCCGACACCAGCGTCACACCCAGACCGGCGGACACCATCGCCATGGCGGTCGCCTGCTCCTCCACCTCGTGGTCGATGCGCGGGCGCAACCCCGCCGACTGGAACGCCAACCGGACCGCATGCCCGAAATGCGAGCGGGCGGTCGCCAGGATCCACGGGTGCTCGGCCAGCTCGGCCAATGTCACACTCGCCGCCGGAACCGCACCCGCCGGCACCGCCGCATGCAGCCGCTCGACCGCGATCACCGCCCGTTCCAAACCCAGATCCCAGGTCATCGGGGAATTCGAGTAGTCGATAACGAACGAGCAATCCAATGCGCCGTCGCGGACCGCGGCCGCCGTCGCCTCCGGCGCCAGCTCCTTGGTCCGCACCAGAATCCCCGGATGCGTCTTCGCGAGTGTGGTGAGTGCCTCGGGAATCAAACCCGAGGCCACCGACGCCCACACCCCGGCGGTCAACCGCGCCGTCACCGATTCACCGGCCCCCTCCAACGCCTGCGTCGCACGCTCCACCGACGCCAGAATCTCCTCGGCATGCTCGGCCAGCAGAACCCCCAGGTCGGTCAGCTGTAATCGCCGACCCCGCCGCTCGAACAGCCGCACGCCCACATCCCTTTCGAGCTGAGCCAGCTGCTGAGAGACCGCCGACGCCGTGTAATGCAGGGCATTCGCGGCAGCGGTGATCGTTCCGCGCCGATGCAGTTCACGCAACATTCGTAGCCGGGGCAGGGACAACTCCATGGCACGAGCCTAAAGGTCGCCGCACCCGAGCCGGCACGCGCTCTACAGCAACCGTGAACACCGCACTTAATAAACCGTAAATAGACGCGGATAGAGGTTTAGCCGCAGGCTGGAGGGCACCGGAGGCAAGGAATCGACCGGGGACGACGGGGTCCGAAGACGAACCGAACGACCCCCGCGCCGCGCCAACCAGCCGGCCGGGCACGAGCACCAGAAGGAGGCGATTCGCCGTGACGACGCTACAGGACCCGGTCGGGGGCACCCCCCACACCAGCACCACGCACCACACCGGCACCTCACAGTTGGGCGCCCACACCATCCCGGTCATGCCGGCACCGCCGATCGTCACCCCCGCGATCACCCGGCCCGAGCCGTATATGCGCCTGCACTGGACCGATTCGCTGACCGGCGCGGTCGGCTACCTGGTCGTGCACACCCTGCGCGCGGGCCTGGCCACCGGCGGCACCCGCATGCGCGCCGGCTGCAGCCTCACCGAGGTCGAGGACCTGGCCCGGGGGATGGCCAACAAGACCGCCACCTTCGATCTGCCGGTCGGCGGCGCCAAGGGCGGCATCGACTTCGACCCCAAGGACCCGCGTGCGATCGAGGTCCTGGAGCGGTTCTGCGAGGCCATGCGCCCCTGGATCGACGCGCACTGGGTGACCGCCGAGGACCTCGGTGTCCCGCAGTATCTGATCGACGAAGTGTTCGAACGGCTCGGTCTCGGCCAGAGCTACCACGCCGCCATCCGCCGCTCAGCCGATCCCGCCGCCACCCTCGAACGGGTCCGCGACGGCCTCAACGCCCAGGTCGACGGCGGATTCCTGCTCGGTGACGTGATCGGCGGCTACGGTGTCGCGCACGCCTGCCTGGCCGCCGCGGTCTCATGGGGCCAGGCCCCCTCCGACACCACGGTCGCGATCCAGGGCATCGGCACCATGGGCGGGGGAGCGGCCTACTACCTGCACGAAGCCGGTATGAAGGTCACCACCCTCGCCGACGCCGCCGGAACCCTGCACTGCGCCGACGGTCTCGATGTGCCGGCCCTGCTGGACCTGCGCGACAGCTACGGCGAGATCGACCGCTCGGCCCTGCCCGCGGGCATCGAGCAGCTGCCGCGCACCGCGATCATCTCCGCCGACGTGGATATCCTTGTCCCCGCGGCCATCTCGTACGCCATCACCCCCGACAACTCCTACGACATCCGCGCCCGCGTCATCGTCGAGGCCGCCAACGCCGCCACCACACCCGAGGCCGAAGCGATGCTCGCCGCCCGCGGTGTGCCGGTGCTGCCGGACTTCGTCGCCAACGCCGGCGCCGTCGCCTGGGCGTGGTGGCTGCTGTTCGGCGAGGTCGACGACAACCCGGAAACCTCCTTCGACCGGCTACGCACCATCATGCACAGCAAGGTCGCCGACCTGCTGGCGGCCTGGGCCGAACGCGGTGTCACCCCGCGCGAGACCGGTCACCGCTGGGCCGACGAACCCGCACCCCTGACCGCTCCGGTCATCATTCCGTAGTCACCGACCACACCGGGCCCGGCGATCGACACCTCGATTCGAGGACGATCACCGGGCCCGGAGTGCTGCCCGGCTCCGACATCTGATCTGCTGGGACAGGTATCACTCGACGCGACCCGCGGCGAGGCCGGACCAGGAGAATCCCTTGAGCGCCAGACATATTCGCGCCCTCACCATCACGATAATCGCCGCCCTGCTTCCACTGGGCGCCTGCACCACGAACCCGGCAGCCCCGGACTCCGGCGCGGCCGCCGTCGACCCGGCCGACATCGACCAATTCCACGCCCTGGAAGGCCGATTGAACGGCCGCATCGGCGTCTACGCACTCGACACCGGCTCCGGCCGAAGCGTCGGCTATCGGGCCGATGAACGATTCGCCTACGCCTCGACCTTCAAAGCCCTCGCCGCGGGCGTGTGGCTCAGCATCCACCCCGCCTCCGACCTGGACCGCCGACGCACCGTCACCCGCGCCGACCTGGTCGCCAACTCACCGGTCACCTCCGCCCATGTCGACCAGGACATGACCATGCGTGAAATTCTCTCCGCCGCAATCAATGTCAGCGACAACACGGCCGGGAACCTGATCTTCAGCGAAATCGGGGGACCTGCGGGACTACAGCAACACCTACGCCGGATCGGCGACGCCACCACCCACGCCGACCGCACCGAAACCGCCCTCAACACCGCCATTCCGGGCGACGACCGCGACACGACCACCCCGCGCACCTTCGCCACCGACCTGCGCCATTTCACCCTCGACCCCACAGTCCCGGCCGCCACCCGCACCACCCTCACCGACATGCTGAAAGCGACCACCACCGGCGGTGCGCTCGTCCGCGCCGCACTGCCCCCGAACTGGCAGGCAGGTGACAAGACCGGGGCGGGGGACTACGGCACCCGCAACGATATCGCCGTGCTGTGGCCGCCGAACCGGGCCCCGATCCTCATCGCCGTGATGAGTGTGCGCGACCGTCCCGACGCTCCCTACGACAATCCCGCCGTCGCTCGCGCCGCCTCCCTCGCCCTGACCGCCCTCGACCGAACCTCACGGTAGCCGGACCGTCGAATCCGGTTGCCGTGCAGAACAGTCCGGTTACCATGGCACGGTCGCACCGTTCCGATCGAGATATTCCAGTCCGGGACGGTCCATCTTGGCGAGCAGGACCTCGACCAGCAGGGGAGCGCTCTCCTCGATGCTGAACGGCGCATCCGGCCCGCCGAGGTCGGTGCGAATCCATCCCGGCGCCAGCAACAACAACGCTCGCCCGCCATCACCGCCGCGGGCGGCGTAGCCGCGCATGAACATGTTGAGCGCGGCTTTACTGCCCCGGTAGAGCTCACGCATGCCGCGAGTGTTGTTGGTGATACTGCCCTGCCCGGACGACATGGCACCGATCAGCCCGGCGGGCGCGACCAGATCCGCCATCGCCTCGATGACCCGCATCGGACCGAGCGCGTTGGTCGCCATCACCTCGATGAATTCCTCCGTCGATACCGACCCGATCGCGGACCCGGCATCGCCCGCGGTCCCCGCATTCACGAATAGGACGTCGAACATGCTGGGCGCCAGCCGATCACGCAGCGCGGCGATCTGCTCGGGGTCGTTCACATCGAGGCACTCCACCCGTACAGTCCCGTCGGCGCGGTCGGCGAGATCGTGCAGGGGAGTGCGCGTGCCCCGGTCGCGAACGGTCCCGACGACATCCCACCCCCGCTCGACCAACTCGCCCGCCATGGCAAGGCCCAGACCCCGCGAGGCTCCGACGATTACAGCAGTTGGCATTCGGTCTCTCCTTCGTCGCACGTGCCGCGAGTGTGTGCCACACGCCCCACGGATGAGCGGTCGCAGCCCCGGATTCGTAGGATTGGATTCATGACAGCGGCACAGATGGCTGAATCCGACTTCATGAGCGGTATGGATGTGCGAATCATTCGCGCGCTCCAGATCGCGCCGAGGGCCTCGTTCGCCGCCATCGCCACCGCACTCGAACTGCCGGAAGCCGCCGTGCGACGCCGATATCGCCGGATGCGCGCCGACGGCATCATCCGGGTGGCGGGAGTGCTCGATCCGGGCGCACTCGGACAGAGCAAATGGCTGGTGCGCCTACGCTGCCGTCCCGGCGCGGCGACCGCGATCGCCGACGCACTCGCCGAACGCCCCGACGTCAGCTGGGTGGCGCTGGTCGCCGCCGGCTCGGAAGTGACCTGCGCGGTACGCTCACGCACCGACCGCGACCGCGAGGATCTCTTCCACCGACTGCCGCGCACCGCGGCCGTCATCGATATTCAAGCGTGCGCGATGCTGCACCAATTCGTCGGCGGACGCGGCCACTACTGGGCCGCCCTGCACGGCATACTGACCCCCGCACAGGAAACACTGCTCGGCAGTACCGGGTCCCCGTTCACCGAATACCCGATCGTCGCCCGCACACCGTTCACCCTCACCACCGAGGACGAGCAGATCCTCGACACGCTCGCTCAGGACGGCCGGGCAGCCCTGGTCGACCTCGCCGCCGCGGCCGGACTCACCCCCGGACGAGCTGCCCGCCGACTCGACGCCCTTCTCGAGAACCGGGTGGTCAACATCGACATCGAAATCGCCGCCGCGCGGTTCGGCTATCGGGCCCGCGCCAACCTGTGGTTGCGCGTGCACCCGTCGGCGGTCAAGACGGTGGGCCGGGCATTGGCCGCCGAACCCGAAATCGGTTTCGTCGCAGCCCTTTCCGGCCCGCACAACCTGCACGCCGTCGCACACTGCCACACCCTCGACGACCTGTTCGAATTCACCTCCGACCGGATCGGCGCGCTGCCCGGCCTGCAAACCATGGAGGTCTCGCCGCTGACCCGGCACGTCAAACAAGCCGGAACGCTGCTCAGCGGCGAGCGGCTCACCCGATCGACCCACTGAGGTCCCGCTCCCTCACTGCGGGCGGGCCGGCAATCTGAATGCCGCGCGAACGGCCTCCTCGTCACCGTCCAGCTCGATCGCCGAGCGAACGTCGTCGAGATCGAGCATTCCGGCCGCCAGACCGAACAGGACCATCGCTTCCGCGCCGATGGTTCCGTCCAGCTCACCGCCATCGTGGGGGAGTACTTCCACCCCATCAGGAGTCGCCCGCAGCTGCATCGTCCGGCCATCGACCGTAACGCCGACCGTGGTGGAGGTGTCGCCGGGGGCCCTGCCGGAGAGCAAGGCCGGTAGTGCGACGCCCAGCCACTCCGGACGAAAGACGTCACCCCCCGGGCCCGGAACCATGAGCGGGGTAGACCAGCGAACCAGGGACTCGATCGGGTCCTTCAGTTCGGCGCCCCAGGCAGTGAGCGCGTAGGCGATGGCATTGCCGTCGAGCGCCGGGCGCCGCTCCACCACACCCGCCGCCTCCAGATCGCGCAGGCGACCGGCGAGCAGGTTCGTCGCCACCCCGGGGAGCCCGTCCCGCAGCTCGCGGTAGCGGGCCGGTCCCATCAGAAGCTCACGGACGATGAGCAGATTCCAGCGGTCACCGACGATTTCGAGGGCACGCGCGAGACCGCAGTACTGACCGTAGCTCTTACTCATGATCCCTACTCGTAATTCTACTTGATATTTTAAAGTCAGCTTGGCATTATCAAGCCTACCCGATGGGAGGGACCATCCGATGACATCCACGCCCAGCGCCGTCACCACGGCACCCGCCGCACGCCCGCATACCGCCTGGCATCGAGCAGGACTACTCGGCGCGGTCTACGTCGCGGTCCTGGCAATCAACCTCGACGTCACCATCGTCAACGTCGCACTACCGAGCATCGCGACCGAACTCCATGCGAATACCCGTGGCCTGCAATGGGTAGTCGACGGCTACAACCTGGCCTTCGCGGCACTGGTCCTGGCCGCCGGGGGCCTGTCCGACCGCCACGGACGCCGGCCCGCCCTGATCATCGGCCTGCTCGGATTCGCGACCACGAGCGCC
>JAFMQT010000002.1:14750-31261 GCA_017354515.1 Nocardia sp.
CCGGCGAGCTGATCACCGCCCGATTCGGCATGGGAACCTTTGCGGCACTGATCTTCCCGACCACGCTGTCGATCATCACCAACGCCTTCCCCGACCGCCGACAGCGAGCGGTGGCGCTCGGCGGGTGGGGCGCGGTCGTCGGGGTGGGAGTTGCCTGCGGCCCCGTCGTCGGCGGACTACTGCTGGTGCACTTCTATTGGGGCAGCGTGTTCTGGGCCCTCGTACCGGTCGCGATCGCCGCGGCCATCCTCGCGTTCTTCCTCGTGCCGGAATCGCGAGACCCCGCCATCGCGCCGCTCGACCTGCGCGGACTCATCACCTCGATCGCACTACTGGGAACACTGGTCTACACCGTGATCGAGGCCCCCGCACACGGATGGCACAGCCCGGCAACCTTATTCGGATTCGGCATCAGCATCGCACTGGCCGCACTGTTCGCCATCGTCGAACGTCGCGCCCGGCATCCGCTGCTGGACATCAGCCTGTTCATGGACCGGCGCTTCAGCGCCGCCGGCGCGGCCGTGGCGGTGACCTTCTTCGCGTTGTCCGGCTTCATCTTCCTGATCACCCAGTACTTCCAGGTAGTTCGCACATACAGCCCGCTCTCGACGGGCGCGCGCATTCTCCCGGTCGCCACCGCCATCGCCGTCGCCTCGATCGTCGGCGGAACACTCGCTCCGCGGCTGGGCACCCGCGCGGTGGTGGTGACCGGCCTGGTCTCGTTCGGAACCGCGATGGCGTGGATCGCCGCCTCCCTCGACGTCACCACCGCCTACTGGACCACGATCGTGCCCCAGATGCTGCTCATGGGCGCCGGCATGGGATTGATCTCGACCCCGGCCACCGAATCCATCATGCTCGTCCTCCCGCCGTCACGCGCGGGGGTCGGCTCCGCCGTCAACGACGCCACCCGCGAGCTCGGATCCACACTGGGCGTCGCGGTGATCGGCTCGGTCTTCACATCGATCTTCGCCTCTCACATCATCGATTCCGCATTCGCCGCGACCGGCCACGCGCGCGCGGCCGCCGACTCCGTACCATTCGCCTTCGGCATGGCCGGGCACAGTCCGACACTGTTGGCCGTCGCCCGAGATTCGTTCCAATCGGGTCTGGTAGCGGCCTGCGTCGTCATCGCCTGCCTCTGCTACGCGACCGCGATCGCCGGCCTGGCGGCGCTGCCGGGCCGTCGCCATCATCGTGAATACGCCGGTCGGTAGGGGAGCGGGCGGTATATTCCGGGGATGCTCGAGCCAACCAAGCTGGTACACAACCGGGTACGCGAGTACGGACGGTTCGGCGCCAGGCCGACCACGGTCAACCCCCTCGCCGAATTCTCCGGCCTCGGCCGGGTGCTGCGCCGGCATCGACTCAAGGAATGGGTCGGATTCACGCTGATCCACCCGGAGCTGTACTCATCGGTGATCGTTCAGGACGCCAAATATCTGGGCAGCTCGGAGTTCTATGCGTATGATTGCTCGTCCGGCGCGCTGATCGAGCACGACCGGACCGCGCCCCCGGGCGCGGTCACACTACCGGCCGAACTCTGCGGCAGCACAACACAATTCGACCGCGCCGGATACCGCGTCCGATACGACTTCGCGCCGCGGACGCACCGTATCGAGATCGATATCGCGGACACCGTGGCCAAGCCGGCCATCCGGGCACGCCTGGAGGTGGCAGCCGATCACGCATCGCCGGTACTGTCGGTCAGCTCCCGGTTGCCGGGCGGGCGGCTGTACACCACCAAAGCCGTCTACCCGGTCGGCGGCTCGATGCGGGTGGGGGAGCGCGAGTTCCAATTCCATCCCGACCGCGATCTGGTGATCCTCGACGAACACAAATCGTTCCTGCCGTACCGCACCCGCTGGACCTGGGGAACGTTCGCGACCTTCCAGGGCACCTCGCCGGTCGGCGCCAACTTCGCCGACCGGCCCGAAATACCCGGGCAGCCAGAGGAATCCGGCATCTGGACACCCACCGCCACCGAACCCCTCGATGACATCACCTTCGACCGCACCGGCACGGAGGGAACGCCGTGGCACATCCACTCCCGTGACGGCCGGCTGAACGTGACGTTCACCCCGGAGGGGCGCAAATCGGTGGCCCACCAGCTCGGCATCTTCGCGATCGACTACTTCCAGGAATACGGCACCTACCGGGGAACACTGGACATCGGAAAGAGAATCGATATCGCCGGCGTGCACGGGGTCTGTGAGCAGATGAAGGCCCGCCTCTGACAGCCCGGCGGCGATGATTTCGGCCGCGCGTGGTCGTCTACACGGGCATGGGAAAGGTAATCATGCACGCCGTGGTGTCGGTGGACGGATTCATCGCCGATGACAACGATGAGGTGGGCCCGCTGTTCGACTGGTACTTCAACGGCGACGTTCCGCTGGTCGACGACGAAGCACTCGAGCAGAACCACGTGCCCTTCCGGCTGGGCCGGCGCTCCTACGAATACGTGCGCCCGTTCTGGGACAGTATCGGGTCGATCATCCAGGGACGGCACCTTTTCGACCTGACCAACGGCTGGGAGGCCCAGCCTCCGGCGGGGGAGCATCTGCTCGTGGTATCGCACCGGCCCAAGCCGCAGGGCTGGCATCCGGAGGCGGATGTGCCGTTCTTCGACGATATCGCCGCGGCCGTCGCGGAGGCCCAGCGGCGGGCGGGGGATCGAGTCGTCTGTGTCTGCGCCGGCGTCGTCGGCGGGCAGGCGCTCGCGGCGGGATTGGTCGACGAGGTCGCGATGGATGTGGTGCCGGTCGTATTCGGCTCGGGCAAACGGTATTTCGGGCAGGTGGACACCAGGCATATGCTCGAGGATCCCGACGTGGTCATCCGGGGCGACCGCGTACTGCACCTGAAATATCGCGTCCGGCGGTGATCGGCTCGGACGATTGTCGCCATGCCGGAGCCGGCAGGCTAGGGTTGGCAATTCGATGCGACAGGAGTTGACGATGTTCATACGCACCAAACCAGCGATCATCCGTACTGCCGCGATCGGCACGGCCGTAGGTGCCGCCACATTTTTCGGCGCGGTCGGTCAAGCATCCGCCGACGTCCAACCCGGTGCGTACACGTCCACAACGTTGTCGTCCGGCATAGTGCTTCTGCAACGCGGCGCGCGCGTCGAGGGCGGGGACCTGGTCTTGATCGGGCGCTACCCAATTCATTCGACACCCGGCGGTGGTTACGTCGACCTATTTCCCGGACACCGAGTCGTGCTGATCAGCGACGGACATGGCGGGTACAACGGCCCGGCGTATTTCGATGGAGCGGTGATCGGCGCCATCGCGCTGACACCCCAGCGCTGACCGATCAATGTCCCGATGCCGCACGCGGTTACTTGACATAATGTAGATTATCGGCACTTTGGATCACCTGCTGGCGAGCAAACCCGCACCCGATTTTCTTTGGCGACCTCGACGTCACCCGCAGCGAACACCCTGCGGAGTCCTGCGGAGTCCCGTTGGTTCAGCTCCGATTACGTCCGATCGGGCAAATTATTCGGCGGCGTGATTTTCCGATGATCTTGCTGATTCCAGGAAATCTTCCTTCGGGCCCTCCGGCACGAATCAACCGATTGCCGTCGACCGATCCCCTGACCTCTCCGCTCACCCTCCATCAATACGTCACAGTGACGTATTGATGGAGGGTAGAGAGGCCTGCGAAATATGCCGTGCACCAGGACTCTTACCGATCTGAGGCATCCGCGGCGGTGTCGGCGAGGTCGCCCAGCAGCGACTGCCACCATTCGGCGAAGCGGAGCTGGAAGATATCCAGGGGGAATCCGTGGCGGGAAACGTGTTCCGGCGGAATGGAATCCCAGCCGAAATGTTCTACCGTGACCCGGGTTTGGGGGTCTGTGTCACCGACATCGTCGAAGCGGACGTGCAGTTCGGTGTCCTGGTCGTCGCTGAATCCAGCCTGCCGCCAGCCGACGACCAGGCGATCCGGCGGTTCCCATACGCGTATCGCGCCGATGGTGAATATGCTTCCGTCGGAATAGGTTTCGATCAGCCGGCCGCCGGGGCCGGGTTCGAACGCGAGGGTTCCGGACCGTCCGACAGTGAACTGGAACAGTGAGTTCGGCTGCCACCACCGGCCGATCTCGGCGGTGAACGCCTCGAACGCCCGTTCGGGTGTGGCCCGGACGCGGAGGGCGACCAGGACGCGCGATCGGTCGGTCACGGTTGCTGCCTCCCGATGTATTCGGCGAACGAAGTCAGCTGCTGGGTCCAGCCCTGTTCGGCGGCGTCGAGCCAGGCTCGCAGCTGTGTCATCGCCGCCGACCGTAATGTATAGATCCGGACCCTGGCGTCGAATTCGGGATGTGTTTCGGTGACCAGGCCGCGCTGACGCAGGACGCGCAGGTGTTTGCTCACGGTGGATGCGCTGGTGTCCAGCGCTGCCGCCAACTCCCCCGCCCGATGCGGCCGCTGCGCGAGCAGTTCGACCGCTCGGCGGCGGACGGGGTCGGCCAGCGCGGCCAATGTGTCGTCGATCGATGCTGGAGTGGGACTGCTCACGACCAGTCGGCCGCCATGATGGGCTGGCCGATGGCGGCTTCGGCCTCGGCTTTGCTGACATCGCGGACGTGTGCGGAAAAGCGCCAGCAGTGTCCTTCCGGATCCAGGACGCGATAGACGCGGTCGCCATAGAACTGGTCTTCGGGTTCGGCGACGATCTGGGCGCCGGCGTTGCGTGCGCGTTCGCAATGAGAGTCGAGGTCGCCGGGCAGGTGGACGGCCACGAACTGGGTGTTCGCGCCGCCGGCACCGGCCGGGCTGCGGGTCCAGTCGGCGAATTCGCCGCCGACGATGATGCGGCCCCGTCCGCCGCAGCTCATTTCGTAGTGGCCTTGGGTTGGTGCCTCGGTTGGTCCGTCGATCGCCATCGTGGTCTCGAAGCCGAAGGCTCGTTCCAGCCAGGTCAGGGCCGCCTTCGGGTCGCGGTAAACCACGGAGGGGGTGAATGTGTTCTCGTCCATATCTGGAATTATTTTCCTATCATGGAAACTATGTCAAGATGTTCGACCGGTTCTTTCGCCGACCGTTACCGGCGGGCTACCCGTTACTGTTTGCGCAGGGATCCGGAGATCGAGCCGACGAGCGGACTGGGCATCGAATACTGTGCGGTGCCGTCGGGATTCAATTCCAGGGTTGAGTCGCGGCCGTTGTCGAGGCAGCCATCACCGGATACCAGTCGCGCTCGCAGGGTGATCTTCGATGCGGTCGCCGCGGTGAGAGTCTCTGTGCTGGAACAGGTTACATGTGCGGTATGACCGGTATTGGACGAGGTACCGAGCTCGGCGCCCACCGCCCCGGCCTTCAAGGTGACGACGATATCGAAGCCGGCCAGACCGTCGGAGGCGGTCCCCTTCCAGGTGCCGACGAAACCACCGGGTAGTGCGGCCGCTCCGCTCGCGGGCCGGGTGGTCGTCGCCTGCTCTGCGGTTGCCAGGTCGGCGGTCGCGGGGGCGCTCGTGGCGGCCCGGGAGCCCCCGGAGCCGGAGTGAGTGGTGGCCAGCAGGGCGCTGATCCCCCCTGCCACCAGCAGAAGAACCACTATTCCCGCTGTGATCACCACCGTGCGGGTCCGCCCGGGTTGCCGTGACTGTCCTTGTGGGACAAACGGTTCCGGCGTCGACCCGGACACGTTCGGGTTGACCATCGTGGCGGGTGCGGGCGGTGTCGCCGGATGGACCGGCGGCGGGGGTGCGATGGTCGGTGCGGTGTGGGCGGGTGTTCCGGCATGTGTGTCGACGTCGAGCAGTTGCACCGCCCGACGGCTGATGTCCTCCAGCAGCGGCGCCGGCAGGATGGCCGAATCGTCACCACCGAGTCCTACGCAATGGGCTTCGATCGCGGCGGGTGTGGGGCGATTGGCGGGGTTCTTGTCCAGGCAGGCGGCGACCAGGGGGCGCAGCGCTGCCGGCACACCGTCCAAGCGCGCCGGTTCCTGCATGACTCGCCACAGCATCGCGATCGAGTCGCCGGTGCCGAAGGGGCCGCTGCCGGCCGCGGCGTAGACCAGCACCGCGCCGAGCGCGAAGATGTCGACCGGTGGGCCGGCCGGTGCATCACCGGAAATATGTTCCGGCGCCATATATCCCGGTGATCCGATCACTCTGCCGGTGGTGGTGAGTTTGCCGGCGTCGGCGGCGCGGGCGATCCCGAAATCGATCAGCCGGGGCCCGTCGACGGTGAGTAGCACGTTAGAGGGTTTGATGTCGCGGTGGATGACCCCGGCGCGGTGTACCTCGGCCACCGCGCGGGCCAGACCTGTTCCGAGGGGCGCCAGCGCCGATTCCGGTAGTGGGCCGAAGTTTTCGACCGCTTCGCCGAGGGCCGAGCCGGCGACGTAGACGGTGGCCAGCCAGGGTTGGCGGGCTTCGGGATCGGCGTCGATGACCGGCACGCTGTGTGGGCCGGTGACGCTGCGGGCGGCGGCGACCTCGCGGCGGAATCGGGTCCGGAATTCGTTGTCTCCGGCCAGGTCGGTGTGGATGACCTTCACCGCGACGGTGCGGCCGCCGGCGTTGCGGCCCAGATAGACGCGGCCCATGCCACCCGCACCGAGCACTCCGAGTAGCCGGTAGGGGCCGATGGCGGCTGGATCATCGGGTTGCAGCGGTCGCATGGATATGTTGTCACCTTCGGGTGTGCGCGGTGGCACGGGTGCGCGCGCCGGTGTGGTTCACACCCGAATGTATCGCTTTCGGCAACCGGTTGGGGCGGTTGAGTATTCGGCTGGGTCGGCGATCAGGTGGGCTGCACGACGGGGTGCTCGTCGGTGTGCGGGACCTCGGTTCCGGCGAGCGACACCCCGGCGGTCTCACGCAGGAAGCACCACGCGACCAGGCCGATTACGCAGGCGCCGACCATGTAGTAGGCGGGGAACAGATCCCAGTGCGTCGAGTCGATGATCGATTCGTTGATCAGGGGTGCGGTGCCGCCGAACGCGGCGGTGGAGACGTTGTAGGCGAGCGCGAATCCCGCGTAGCGCACGTGGGTCGGGAAGATCGCGGGGAAGGTCGCCGAGATGGTGGACAGCTGTGGGACGTAGAGCAGGCCGAGGATGACGAAGCCGACGATGGCCCATGCCATTCCCTTACCCATCAGCCAGTACATCGGGATGGAGAACACGATCAGCCCGACCAGCGAGAACAGCCACATGGGCCGGCGTCCGACGCGGTCGGACAGCGCTCCGGAGAAGGGCAGCACGACCGCCATCACGACCTGGCCGATGAGCACCATGGTGGTGGCTTGGCGGTCGGTCATGTGGATGGTGTTCTGCAGGTAGGTGGATTGGTAGGTCAGCAGCGTGTAGTTGACGACGTTGAGGGCCACGACCAGTCCGGCCAGGGTGAGCAGTTCGCGGCGGTAGTCGCGCAGCAGCACCTTGAGCCCGCCCTGGGGTTGTTGTTCGTGTTCGTTGACCTCGGAGAAGACCGGTGATTCGTCGAGCCTGCTGCGCAGATACCAGCCGACCAGGCCCAGTGGGATCGCGACCAGGAACGGGATGCGCCAGCCGAAGCTGTTCATCTGGTCGCCGTTGAGCAGGAATTGCAGCAGCCACACGATGGCGGTGCCGCCGACGAATCCGGACAGGGTGCCGAATTCCAGGAAGCTGCCCAGGCGGCCGCGGCGGCGTTCATCGGTGGATTCGGCGATATATGTTGCCGCGCCGCCGTATTCGCCGCCGGTGGAGAAGCCCTGAATGACCCGCAGCACCATCAGCAGGATGGGGGCCGCGACGCCGGCGACGGCGTGGGTGGGCAGCAGGGCGATCAGGCCGGTGGCGCCGGCCATGAGCAGGATGGTGGTGGCCATGACCGCTTTGCGGCCGATGCGGTCGCCGAGCGGGCCCCACACCATGCCACCGAAGGGGCGCAGGATGAACGAGATGGCGAATCCGAGCAGGGTGCCCAGGGTTCCCAGTGATCCGGGGAAGAAGGCGTTGGTGAGGTAGGTGGTTGTGGCGGCGTAGACGCCGTAGTCGTACCACTCGGTGGCGTTACCCATGGCCGCACCGAATACGGCGCGCCGTTGCAGGGCGGGTGGCAGGCTGGTGCTCACGCGCGCTTCTCCTCGCTGTCCGTGTTGTTGTGGTGCCGACTGCCCGGTTGGGGTGTCGGCACGAAGTTATCGGATACCCGGCATGAGGTCCGGCAAACCGTTGACCGGGTCGGCGGTCTGCTGCTGGTGCGGTTGTGGTGTGGTTTCTCGACGTCGGTGAGTCCGGTCACATTCGCGGGTGTTTCCGGGGTCACGCCGCCTCGTCGGGGTCACTGTATCGGGCGTGCGCGGTGCTGTGGGTCACCCACGTAGATTGAGCACGATGATGCACAGTTCCGGGTTATCCGGCCAGAGGTTCCGCAAGGGGACGATGTGACCACCACTGCCGGGCGATCGGCGTTCACCGACTGGCTGCTCGAGGGCACCGACGAGGCGCGGCATGCGCGACATCCGGGGCCGATGGTCAAGCGGGCCGAAGAGCGGCATCAGCGGCGCTGGTGGCAGGTGATGTGCCTGACCGGTGTCGACTATTTCTCCACGCTGGGCTATCAGCCGGGTATCGCCGCGCTGGCCGCGGGGGTGCTCTCGCCGATGGCGACGCTGGTGCTGGTGGCGTTGACACTGCTGGGTGCGTTGCCGGTGTATCGGCGGGTGGCGCGCGAGTCTCCGCACGGCGGGGGTTCATTGGCGATGTTCGCCGAGGTGTTCTCCTGGTGGTGGGGCAAGATTCTGGTGCTGGTGCTGCTGGGGTTCGCGGCGACCGATTTCATCATCACGATGACGTTGTCGGCGGCCGACGGTGCGGCGCACATCGTGGAGAATCCGCTGGTTCCGCACTGGCTGCACGGTCACAATATGGCGATCACGCTGGTGCTGCTGTTGTTGCTGACGGCGGTGTTCCTGAAGGGTTTCGCCGAGGCCATCCGGATTGCGATCGTGCTGGTCGGGGTGTATCTGGGGTTGAATCTGGTGGTTGCGGTGGCCGGGGTGTGGCAGGTGATCACGGCGCCGCATCTGGTGGTGGATTGGGGTCATGCGATGACCACCTCGCACGGCAGTGTGTTCGCGATGGTGGGGATTTCGCTGCTGGTGTTCCCGAAGCTGGCGCTGGGGCTTTCCGGGTTCGAGACGGGTGTGGCGGTGATGCCGCAGATCAAGGGTGGCGCCGGTGATACCGAGGACAATCCGCGGTTGCGGATCGCGGGGGCGCGGCAGCTGCTGACGACGGCGGCGCTGATCATGAGTGCGTTCCTGATCGTGACGAGTTTCATCACGGTGGTGTTGATTCCCGAGCGCGAGTTCCGGACCGGGGGCAGCGCCAACGGTCGTGCGCTGGCGTATCTGGCGCATCAGTATCTGGGTGATGGGTTCGGCACGGTGTACGACGTGTCCACGATCGCGATTTTGTGGTTCGCGGGTGCGTCGGCGATGGCGGGTTTGCTGAATCTGGTGCCGCGCTATCTGCCGCGGTACGGGATGGCGCCGGAGTGGGCGCGGGCGACGCGGCCGCTGGTGTTGGTGTTCGCGCTCATCGCGTTCGGGATCACCTGGTATTTCGACGCCAGTGTCGATGCCCAGGGCGGCGCGTATGCGACCGGGGTGCTGGTGTTGATCACCTCGGCGGCGGTGGCGGTGACGATTTCGGCGATGCGTAAACGTCAGCGCGGCAAGATGTTCGGGTTCGGTCTGGTGTCGGTGGTGTTCGTGTATACGACGATCGCCAATATCGTGGAGCGGCCCGAGGGTGTGCAGTTGGCGGCGCTGTTCATCGGCGCGATCGTGGTGGTCTCGTTCGCCTCGCGGGCGCGGCGGGCGTTCGAGTTGCGGGCGATCGAGGTGGATTTCGACGAGAAGGCGGCGTGGTTGATCGATTCGATCGCGTCCTCGGGCACGATCCGGATCGTGGCGCACGATCTGGACGAGGCGCGCGATCGCGAGCCCGGTGAGTATCGGGACAAGGAGGCCGATCAGCGGATCGAGAGTCATATTCCGGCGAAGGCGCCGATCCTGTTTCTCGAGGTGATCGTCAAGGATGCCTCGGAGTTCTCGACCGATCTGTATGTGCGGGCGGTGGAGGTGGATTGCTACAAGATTCTGTCGGTGGAGGCGGCAGCGGTGCCGAATTCGATTGCGGCGATCCTGCTGGCGATCCGCGATCGCACCGGGATGAATCCGCACGTGTATTTCGAATGGACCGAAGGCAATCCGATTGTGAACCTGCTGAAGTTCCTGTGGGTCGGTGAGGGTGAGGTGGCTCCGGTGACGCGGGAGATCTTGCGGCGCGCGGTGATCGATCCGGCTCAGCGTCCGCACGTGCACGTCGACAGCTGATCGGCGGGCCGGCGGCAACACGCCCGCGGCTGCCCGGGTCCGGTTGCCGGTGGCTTCGCTGGGACAATGGTGCGCGCCGCCCGCGGCTTGTTGCTGCCGGTGCGGCGGCGCGAGTGCTGGACAACTGTTATTCGCCCAGCGGTAACCCCGGTGTGGGACAAACCGGACGTCGGATCAGTGGCTCGAGAGGCAGGCATGGATGTGAGCGTCGAATCGCAACCGGAGGCGGACGCCGGACCGGAGCCGGCGGTCGCGCTGTGGCCTGATCCCGCCGATCCGCTGCTGCGTTCGGATGTGGCCGCGCCGGAGCGCACGCTGGTGGATGTGCTGGCCGAGACGGTGCGCGTGTATCCGGATTCGGCGGCTCTGGACGATGGTGGTCGGGTCCATACCTATCGTGAGCTGCTCGATGAGGTCGAGCAGATGGCTACGCGGCTGGCCGAGTCCGGGGTGGGGCGCGGGGATCGGGTGGGTGTGCGGATCCCGTCAGGTACCGCGCGGCTGTATGTGACGATCCTGGCGGTGTTGCGTGTGGGTGCGGCGTATGTGCCGGTCGATGCCGATGATCCCGAGGAGCGGGCCGAGCTGGTGTTCGGTGAGGCGCAGGTGGCGGCGGTGGTCACCGGAGATGCGATCGTCGGTGGTGAATCGGGTGCGGGTGCAACCGGATTCGAGGGGCCATCGGTCGATGATGACGCGTGGATCATTTTCACCTCGGGCTCGACCGGGACGCCGAAGGGGGTGGCGGTCACCCATCGCGGTGCGGCGGCGTTCGTGGATGCGGAGGCGCGGCTGTTCGTGACCGACTCCCCCATCGGTCCGGGCGACCGGGTGCTGGCGGGGCTGTCGGTGGCTTTCGATGCCTCGTGTGAGGAGATGTGGCTGGCGTGGCGGCACGGCGCGTGTCTGGTGCCGGCGCCGCGGGCGCTGGTGCGCAGTGGTATGGATCTGGGGCCGTGGCTGGTGCGGCGTGGGATTTCGATCGTGTCGACGGTGCCGACGCTGGCGGCGATGTGGCCGCCGGAGGCCTTGGACGCGGTGCGGTTGTTGATTTTCGGGGGTGAGGCGGTGCCGCCGGAGTTGGCCGAGCGGCTGGCCGGCAGCGCGGAGCGGGAGGTGTGGAACACCTACGGGCCCACGGAGGCGACGGTGGTGGCGTGTGCGGCGCCGTTGTCCGGGGCCGGGCCGGTGCGGATCGGGCTGCCACTGGATGGCTGGGATCTGGCCGTGGTCGATGCGCAGGGGCGTCCGGTGCCCGAGGGTGAGCAGGGTGAGCTGGTGATCGGCGGTGTGGGTTTGGCCCGCTATCTGGATCCGGTCAAGGATGCCGAGAAGTACGCGCCGATGCCGACTTTGGGTTGGGATCGTGCCTATCGTTCGGGTGATCTGGTGCGTCGTGATCGCGCGGGTTTGTTGTTCGTGGGGCGTGCCGACGATCAGGTGAAGGTCGGCGGGCGGCGGATCGAACTGGGTGAGTTGGATGCGGCGTTGCAGAATCTGCCCGGTGTGACGGCGGCGGCCGCGGCGGTGCGCACGACGGCGGCCGGCACCCCGGTGCTGATCGGTTATCTGTCCTGCGGCGGCGGGGAGGTGGATCTGGGTGCGGCGCGCGAGCTCCTGTCCGAGCGGTTGCCTGCGGCGTTGGTGCCGCGGCTGGTGGTGCTCGATGAGTTGCCGGTGCGCACGTCGGGCAAGGTGGATCGGGACGGTTTGCCGTGGCCCCTGCCGGGGGCCGACGCGGAGGTGGCGCCGGATCTGACGGGAACCGCATATTGGGTTGCGGGACTGTGGAATTCGGTGCTCGGCGCGGAGGTGCCGGGACTGGACGCGGATTTCTTCGATCTCGGTGGCGGATCGCTGGCGGCGGCGCAGCTGGTCGGTGCGCTGCGGGAGCGGATGCCGGAGATCACCGTCGCCGATCTGTACGACCATCCGCGACTGGGTGCGCTGGTGGAGATGATCGACGGCGCCGACCCGACTCAGGCGGTCGAGGAACGCCGGGTGCGCCCTACTCCCCTGCGGGCGCAGTGCACGCAGATCTTGGCGTCGGTGCCGTTGCAGACGCTGACCGGGTTGCAGTGGCTGACCTGGTTGGGGGTGATCACCAATATCGCGTCCCGGTTCGGGGCGTTGCCGTGGATGCCGGGGCTGTCGTGGTGGTGGGCGGTGGCCGGGCTGGTGTTGTTCATTTCCCCGCCGGGCCGGATGGCGATCTGTGTGGCCGGGGCGCGGCTGCTGCTGCGTGGGGTGCGGGCGGGCACGTATGCGCGGGGCGGGCGGGTGCATCTGCGGTTGTGGACGGCGGTGCGGCTGGCCGAGGCCGCGGGTGCGGAGAATTTGTCGGGCGCACCGTGGATGGTGCCGTTCGCGCGGGCGCTGGGCGCTCGGATCGGGCGCGGGGTGGATCTGCATTCGCTGCCGCCGGTGACCGGGATGCTCGAACTCGGCGACGGGTGCAGTGTGGAGCCGGAAGTGGATCTGGCCGGGTATTGGATCGACGGCGATGTGGTGCATATCGGCGAGATCAAGATCGGGCCGGGCGCGGTGGTCGGGTCGCGGTCGACGCTGATGCCCGGTGCGGTGGTCGGTAAGAACGCGGTGGTCGAACCGGGTTCGGCGGTGTTCGGGAAGGTGAAGGCGGGCCAGAGTTGGGCGGGGTCGCCGGCGGTGAAGGTGGGTCCTGCCGAGCATCGGTGGCCGTCGTCGACTCCCCCGCGTGCGGCGTGGTGGGTGGTGGCGTTCGGGGTGACCTCGATGGCGCTGGCGGCGCTTCCGGTGCTGGCGTTGGCGGCCGGTGGGCTGCTGGTGGCGTGGTGGGTGCGCGCCGAGACCACGATCGGGGGCGCGTTCACGCACGGGTTGCTGGTGCTGCCGGTGGCGGCGTTGATCGTCCTGGTGGTGTTCGCGGTGGTGACGGTGCTGTTGATCAGGCTGTTGTCGATCGGTTTGGCCGGCGGCTACCATCCGGTGCGTTCGCGGGTGGGGTGGCAGGCGTGGGCGACCGAGCGGCTCACCGATTCCGCGCGCACCTTCCTGTTCCCGCTGTATGCCTCGTTGCTGACGCCGCTGTGGTTGCGGCTGCTGGGGGCCGATGTCGGTAAGGGGGTGGAGGTTTCGACGGTACTGCTGCTGCCGAAGTTCACCAAGGTCGCCGACGGGGCGTTTCTGGCCGACGACACCATGGTCGCGGGATATGAGCTCGGTGGTGGCTGGATGCATATCGGGGGCGCCAAGGTTGGGAAGCGGGCGTTCCTGGGTAATTCAGGGATGACCGCACCCGGGCGGCGGGTGCCCAAGAACGGGTTGGTGGCGGTGCTGTCGGCTGCTCCGGAGAAGGCGAAGGCGGGCTCCTCATGGCTGGGGAGTCCGCCGGTCCGGTTGCGCCGCACCGCCGGTGATTCCGATACCAGCCGCACCTTCGATCCGCCGTGGCGTTTGAAAGTGGCTCGCGCGCTGGTGGAAACCTGCCGTCTGCTTCCGGTGATGGTGAGTTTCGGGATCGGGTTGTCGATGTTGTTCGCGCTGGCGTGGCTGGCGTCGGAGGCCGGGTATTGGCTGGCGGCACTGTTTTCCGGGGTGGTGCTGTTGATCGCGGGCGCGGCGGCCGGGGCGATTTCGGTGGCCGCGAAATGGCTGATCGTGGGGCGGATCGGCAATGCGGAACATCCGCTGTGGAGTTCGTTCGTGTGGCGTAACGAGGTGTGTGACGCGTTCGTGGAAACCGTTGCCGCGCCATGGTTCGCGCGGGCGGCGACGGGGACGGCGGTGATGAACATCTGGTTGCGCGGGCTGGGCGCGAAGATCGGGCGCGGGGTCTGGTGCGAATCGTATTGGCTGCCCGAGGCCGATCTGGTGAGCCTGGGTGATGGAGCCACGGTCGAGCGTGGGTGTGTGGTGCAGACGCATCTGTTCCACGACCGCGTCATGTCGATGGATTCGGTGGTCCTGGATGCGGGCGCGACGTTGGGCCCGCACTGTGTGGCGTTGCCGGCGGCCAGGATCGGGCCGGGCGCGACCGTGGGGCCGGCGTCGCTGGTGATGCGCGGTGATACGGTGCCGGCGTCCACGCGCTGGCAGGGTAATCCGATCGCGCCGTGGCCCCGGGCGGGCAGCGGCGGTAAGCAGGCGGTTCGCTGAGGAGAGTGGGGTCGGCGTGAAATCGGGTAAGGCTGGTGCCGCGATGACGGCGCCGATCGATGACTATCTGCCGCAGAACGGTAACCGCGGCTACCGGGTGTCCAGATATGAGCTGGATCTGGGGTATCGGGTGTCGTCGAACCGGTTGAGTGGTAAGGCGACCATCACCGCTGTCACCACCGCCGTGCAACCGCGGTACGCGCTGGATCTGGCGCAGTCGCTGTCGGTGTCGAAGGTGCTGGTCAACGGCGCCAAACCCGGCAAGTACACGCATGCGCGCGGAAAGCTCACGGTAACCCCCGCCCGGCCGATCCCGGCGGGGGGTGTGCTGTCGATCGTGGTGCACTACGGGGGCTCGCCGAAGCCGGTGCGCGGGCAGTGGGGTGAGGTGGGCTGGGAGGAGCTCACCGACGGGGCGCTGGTGGCCTCGCAGCCCAACGGTGCCGCGTCCTGGTTTCCGTGTGATGATCATCCGAGTTCGAAAGCGTCCTACCGGATTTCGATCACCACCGACTCCCCTTACCATGCGGTCGCCAACGGCGGCTTGATCACCCGCACCACCAAGGCCAGCCAGACCACGTGGGTGTATGAGCAGGCCGAGCCGATGGCCAGTTATCTGGCGACGGTTCAGATCGGACCGTATCGCGCCCATCGCATCGACGATAAGCGCGGCGGGGTGAAGGTGCCGATGACGGCGGTGCTGCCGCCGCGGCTGCGTCGGCGTTTCGATCACGATTTCGGGCGTCAGCCGCAGATGATGGCCGAATTCGAACGCTGTTTCGGACCGTATCCGTTCCCGGGATATACGGTCGTGGTGACCGATGACGAACTCGAGATCCCGATCGAGGCACAGGGATTGTCGATTTTCGGCGCCAATCATTGTGACGGGCAGCGCGGGGCGGAAAGGTTGATCGCGCATGAGCTCGCCCATCAGTGGTTCGGTAATTCGCTGACTGTGCGGCAGTGGCGCGATATCTGGTTGCACGAGGGTTTCGCCTGTTACGCGGAATGGATCTGGTCGCAGGCCGCCGGGGGTCCGACCGCCGATCAGCAGGCGCGCGCCGCGCGCGCCAATCTCGCCCGCTCGCCGCAGGACATCGTGGTGGGCGATCCCGGTGCGGCGTCGATGTTCGATGACCGGGTTTACAAGCGGGGAGCTTTGACGTTGCACGCGTTGCGGTTACGGCTGGGCGAGGAGAGTTTCTTCGCGATGCTGCGGGACTGGACGGCACGTCATCGCCACGGCACGGTCACGGCGGAGGATTTCGCCGATCACGCCGGCCACTACAGCAACGGCCCGCTGCGGGATCTGTGGGACGGCTGGTTGTATCGGGCGGCGCTGCCGGATCTGCCGCAGCACGGGCTGGGCGCGGTCGGTACCTGAGCGCGCCGGTCCGGTTCGAGCCGGGTCAGCTGTCGAGGCCGTGTCCGGTCAGTCCGGGGGCGGCGTCGCCGGCTTGGCGGATTCCGGCCTGGTATGCGGCGGGCAGGACGGTGGGGCTGAACATGTCGGCACCGAAGACGGCGATGGTTTCGGCGTCCGGGACAATGGAGATCTCGGTGGCGGCACCGTGTTCGCGGTCGCTGCGCTGGCGCGGGAACAGGTGCGCGAGCGGTTCCATGATGATGACGGTGTCCGCGCCGGCGGCCAGGTCGGCGTTGATGGCCGAGCGCATTCCGCCATCCATGTACCGGGATTGCCCGATCGGGATGGGCGGGAATACGCCGGGCACCGAGGTGCTCGAGGCCAGTGCCTGGGCAAGGGTGGCGGCGGTGTGGCGGGTCCAGACCTGCAGCGCTCCGCTGTCGGTGTCGACCGAGGTGATCTGCAAATCGGCGTCGGGCCATTCGGCGACACCGGCCAGGGCCGCGATGCGGTGGATGTGGGCGTCGGGTTCGCCGGCGTCGGCGGCCAGGGCCAGTTGCCCGACGCGGCGCCGCTTGTCGAGTTCGTCGCCCTTTTCGGCGAGGGTGGCGAATACCTGCCCCAGGCGCAGCTGGTCGACTTCGATCGGGTCGCCG
>JAFMQT010000658.1 GCA_017354515.1 Nocardia sp.
CGTTCGGCGCTGCTCGACGCCGCACTCGAGATCGTCGGCACGCAGGGGCTGGACAAGCTGACGGTGACCGGATTATGCGCCGAGGCCGGGCTCAACGAGCGGTACTACTACGAGCAGTTCTCCGGGCACGAAGAGGTCCTGACCGCGCTGTTCGACGGAATCGCCGAGGAACTGAACGCCGCCATCATCGAATCGATGTGGCAGCCGGGCGCGGTCTCATCGGAAAAGCAGGAGACATCAGGCAAGCAGGAGGCATCAAGCGAGCAGGAGGCATCAAGCGAGCAGGAGCGCACGCGCCGGGCCGATACCCGCGCGATGGCCCATGCCGCGGTCTCGGCCGGCATCAACGTCTTGACCGCTGATCCGCGCAAGGCCCGGGTCGCGCTGGCCGTCAGCGCGTCGACCCCGCGGCTGCGCTCACGCTCGTTGCGCACGATGGGATCGTTCATCACCCTGGTCGCCTCCAGCGGGACCGCGCACTACGCTCTCACCGATCCGCCGCCGGCGCCGGTGATCGAATTCCGCGCCACGTATCTGGTGGGTGGGCTCGTTCAGATTCTGACCAGCTGGCTGCAGGGTGAGCTCGAGATGACCCGCGAAGAGCTGATCGACGAGACCACGGATGTGTTCGTACTGCTCGGCGAGGACCTCGCGCGGCGGCGCCGATGACACCGCCAGACGGCGCCGACAACACCGCTCGACGACGCCGATGACACCCCGCCGACGACGCTGATGACACACGGACCCGGTGAGAGTACGACCGACCAGGAAACCGGCCGTACTCTCGATCGGCGTCAGACCTCGGTAAGGGTGAGCTGTACCGGTGACAGCGATCGCGGACGACGCTGCAGCACCACCCGGAATACCACGCCGCGGGTGGCCCAGGTTCGCGCCGCCGAGTTCATGGCGGCCTCGAACCACTCCAGGTCCTCCCCCTGACCGGCCAGCAGCTGATCCGAATCCCGCACCACCGCAACGTATCCCGGTGCCTGACCGACGAATTCGTCCAGATCGCGCAGACATTCGTCGAAGGCGTCGCGATTGTCGCCGAAGTAGTAGGGAAATTGGAAGGCCGCCGCGAACTCGTCGAACAGACCGTCCGTGGTGCGCATCTTGGCGCCCCGGAGCTCGCGCACGACATAGCCATCCGGAACCTGGAACCGCACACCGCTGAACGGGCCGGCTTCGATATCGAGTGCACCCAGCACCCGATCGCCCGCGCCGGACCCCGCCACCTCCGCGGCCGCTTCCGGTGCCAGGAACGCAGACAGGGATTCAGGCATCACCGCATCCTCGTGAACGTCTTGTAGTGGTCACCGGTGTAGTAGGCCGAACCGTCGCTACCGGTCACGATGCGCTCGGCATCGCGGGTCTGGCCTTTCTGCTTGGGATTGACATCCCATTCCTTGTAGGCGATCGCCTTACCGCTGGAATCGGATTTCGGCAGCTGCCCGGAACGGTTCTGCCAGGTATCGCCGCCCTTGGTGCCGGGGGCGTTCGCCGATCCGGGCCAGCGACCGGCATCGATCTCGGCGAGGGTCCGGTAGGCCTGGTCGGGCACACCGGCCGCGTGCGCCGGCGCGTCCACCGGCTTCGCGGAGCCCGTTCTCGCCGGGCCGGGCTTGGGCGCCTGGGACTGCGCTGTCGATTGAGCCGAGGTCGAGGCGACGGTCGAGACCGCGTTGTGGTGCGTGGACCCACCACGCAGTCCCACCACGGCGGCGACGATCGCGGCGATGACGACCACGCCCGCGATCGTCAGGAGCCGCATCCTCCGCTTCGGCGTGTTCTGCTGCGGCGGCGTTGCGTTTTCATCAGACATGTGCTCGAGTACCTATCCATCGATGCGATCGGGCGGCTGCCATCCGCGAACGTCCGGCGGTGGCGGGTGGATGTCGTAGGAACGGGAACGAGTGGCCACCGGAGCGGATCCGGTCACCGATTCTGGTGGTCAGCGGTATCGGGTGGTCAGCGGGTCGCGCCCTGAATCCGGTGTAAATCCGGCCTCGTGAGACGAGGCCGGGCGTAGGTTCTGCTTCGAAAACCGCCAAGTCATCGAAGAAGGAGCTACGCCCGTG
>JAFMQT010000306.1 GCA_017354515.1 Nocardia sp.
TGACCTACGAGCACCGCCTGATCGACGATATGGTCGCCTCCGCGCTGAAATGGGAGGGCGGCTACGTCTGGGCCTGCAAGAACTACGATGGCGACGTGCAGTCCGACACCGTGGCGCAGGGCTTCGGCTCCCTGGGCCTGATGACCTCGGTACTGCTCACGCCGGACGGCCGCACCTGTGAGGCCGAGGCCGCGCACGGCACCGTGACCCGGCACTTCCGCCAGCACCAGCAGGGCAAGCCGACCTCCACCAACCCGATCGCCTCGATCTTCGCGTGGACCCGCGGCCTGGCCCACCGGGGCAAGCTGGACAACACCCCCGAGGTCATCGGCTTCTCGCACGCCCTCGAGGACGTGGTCATCAAAACCGTCGAGAGCGGTCAGATGACCAAGGACCTGGCCCTACTGGTCGGCGGCAACCAGGGATACCTCACCACCGAGGAATTCCTCGGAGTGCTCGACGCCAATCTGGCCCGCGAACTGAACTAGACACCGGACTTCTGCAGGGCCGGACAGCTGTATTCGGGCGCCGCTCACGCCGAATGGTGGGAGCGGCGCCCGATCGATTTCAATTCCCGAACTTACATGCATGTTGGTATGTAAGATCATCGGAATGGCCAGGCCGGGAGTGTCCAAACCGCCGCGGCGCACGCAGGAGCAGCGCAGTAACCGGATGCGTGCCCGGCTGCTCGACGCGACGATCGACTGCCTGGTCGAGTACGGCTACGCCGGGACCACCGCCGCCCGGGTGGCCGAGCGTGCCGGTGTCACCCGGGGCGCGCAGGTCCATCATTTCGGATCCAAGACCGATCTGGTGACGGCGGCGATCTCACATCTGGCACAACGGCGTACCGAGGCGGTGATCCGGGAACTGGGCCGGTTGCGGGTGGGTGAGGATCCGCTCGGCGCGATGCTGGAGGGGATGTGGGAGCTGCATCAGGACCCGTTGTTCATCGCGGCGGTCGAGCTGTGGGTCGCCGGTCGTACCGATCCGGCGCTGGCCGCCGAGGTCCGTAAGGTCGAGCCGTTCGTCAACAACGCGGTACTGCTGGCCGTCTCCCGGCTGGTTCCGGATGAGATGCGGCGCAAGGATGTTCGCGATTTCACCTATACCGCCATGGATACGTTGCGCGGAATCCTGGTGTCGAACTTCGTCTCCGCGGACGCCGAGCGCGCGCATCGGCGGTGGCGGCGGGCCTCGCAGCAGTTGCGGTCGGCGGCCGGATCGACGCTGTCGGATATCGATATCACCGATCGCGATGGCTGGGCCGGCGAAATGGACGACTGACCCTTGTGGCCTTACATACATCTCCGTATGTTTGTGACTGTCGCCCCAGCGTTGAGTGGCGGCCGGATAGGAGGAGTTCGATGACGAACAAGGTCTATGTCGTCGGTGTCGGGATGACGAAATTCGAGAAACCCGGCCGCCGCCAGGTCACCGAGGCCGACGGCACCACCCGGGCCTGGGACTATCCGGATATGGCCCGCGAATCCGGGACCAAGGCGCTCGCCGACGCGGGAATCGACTACCGCGAGATCCAGCAGGCGTATGTGGGGTACGTCTACGGTGAGTCGACCTCCGGTCAGCGCGCGGTCTACGAACTGGGGATGACCGGGATTCCGGTCGTCAACGTCAACAACAACTGCTCGACCGGCTCGACCGCGCTCTACCTCGCGGCCCAGTCGATCCGGGGTGGCCTCGCGGACTGCGCATTGGCTCTCGGCTTCGAGAAGATGCAGCCGGGTTCGCTCGCGTCCACCTGGAACGACCGAGAACAGCCGATGATCAAGCACATGCTGGCGCTGGCCGAGATCGAGGAGATGGCGCTCCCGCCCGCACCCTGGATGTTCGGCGCCGCCGGGCGCGAGCATATGCGGCAATTCGGCACCACCGCAGCGCATTTCGCGAAAATCGGCCACAAGAACCACAAGCATTCGGTGAACAATCCGTATTCGCAGTTCCAGGACGAATACTCACTCGAGGACATCCTGGCCGCGCGGATGATCTCCGACCCGCTCACCAAACTGCAGTGCTCGCCGACCTCCGACGGCTCCGGAGCGGTGATCGTGGCCTCGGAGGATTTCGTGGATCGCCGCGGTCTGGCCACCCGCGCGGTCGAGATCGTCGGCCAGTCGATGACAACCGACTTCGCCTCCACCTTCGACGGATCGGCCAAGAACCTGATCGGCTACGACATGAATGTGCAAGCCGCACAGCAGGTCTACCAGCAGTCCGGATTGGGGCCCGAGGATTTCCAGGTCATCGAACTGCACGACTGCTTCTCCGCGAACGAACTGCTGCTCTACGAGGCGCTGGGGCTGTGCGGCGCCGGTGAGGCGGGAAATCTCATCGATGGCGGGCAGACCACCTACGGCGGTAAGTGGGTGGTCAACCCCTCCGGTGGCCTGATCTCCAAGGGGCATCCGCTGGGCGCCACCGGACTGGCGCAGTGCAGTGAGCTGACCTGGCAGTTGCGCGGTGCGGCGGACAAACGCCAGGTGGACGGCGTCACCGCCGCTCTGCAGCACAATATCGGCCTCGGCGGCGCGGCGGTGGTCACCGCTTACCAGCGCGCCGACCGCTGACCAACCGCCGGTCGAGCGCGGATGCGTCGACCGGCCGACCACGCCCAATTCGGCTGCCCTGAACGGAGAAACGATGTTCGAATGGTCCGAGACCGACGAAATGGTTCGCGCGGCGGTGCGCGACTTCATCGACAAGGAAGTCCGCCCGCATCAGGACGCGCTCGACAGCGGTGAGATGCCGCCGTATCCGATCCTGCGAAAGCTGTTCGCGGACTTCGGTATCGATACCATGTCCGGTGAGTCGGTGGACAAGATGCTCGCGGCGGAGGAGGCCGGTGGCTCTCGGAGCACCGATTCCGATGCGGCCGAACCGAAGTCCGATTCCGGACCGTTCGGTGATCAGCAGTCGATGATGGCCGTGCTGATCAGTGAATTATCCGGTGTGAGTATGGGTTTGGTCGCGGCCATGGGTGTCTCGCAGGGGCTGGGCGGCGCCACCATCGCCTCCCGCGGCACCCTCGCCCAGAAGCGGCGCTGGCTGCGCGACATCATGACCCTCGACAAGGTCGCGTCCTGGGCCATCACCGAACCCGATTCCGGTTCCGATGCCTTCGGCGGTATGAAGACCTACGTCAAGCGCGACGGTGAGGATTACATCCTCAACGGTCAGAAGACGTTCATCACCAACGGCCCGTACGCCGATGTGGTTGTTGTCTACGCCAAACTCGACGAGGGCGACGACACCGTTGACAAACGCGACCGCAAGGTGCTGACCTTCGTACTGGACAAGGGGATGGAGGGTTTCACCCAGGGCAAACCCTTCAAGAAGATGGGCCTGCACTCCTCACCGACCGGCGAGTTGTTCTTCGATAACGTCCGCCTCGGTAAGGATCGTCTGCTGGGCGAGACCGAACAGCCCAAGGGCGGCGACGGACGCGACAGTGCCCGTTCCAGTTTCGTCGCCGAGCGCGTCGGCGTCGGATTCATGGCGTTGGGCATCATCAACGAATGTCACCGGCTCTGTGTGGATTACGCCAACAGCCGTACGCTGTGGGGGCAGGAGATCGGGCGGTTCCAGCTGGTGCAGCTCAAACTCGCCAAGATGGAGATCGCCCGGATCAACGTGCAGAACATGGTGTTCAACGTTCTCGAACGCGGCCGCGCCGGAAAGCCGCCTACGCTCGCGGAGGCCTCGGCGATCAAACTCTACTGTTCGGAGACCGCCACCGAGGTGGCGATGGAGGCGGTACAACTGTTCGGCGGCAACGGCTATATGCAGGAGTACCGGGTCGAACAGCTGGCCCGCGATGCCAAATCGCTGATGATCTACGCCGGCAGCAACGAGATCCAGGTGACCCATATCGCCAAAGGTCTACTGGGGCGCTGATTTTCGGGTGAGGCGCATTTTCGGGTGAGGTGCTGACTTTCCGGTGAGGCGCGGCCTTTAGGCGGGTCCGGCGGATCGGAACCGAGGGGTTCGAACCGATCCGCCGGGCCACTCAGACCGCCCGCAGACGCGTGCGGCTGGCATAGACGTGCTCGGCGATGAGCGTCGCGACCCGATCGGGCGCCTCCAGCATCGGCACATGTCCCACGCCGTGAATCAGGATCCGATCCGCGGAGTCGGGCAATTCGCGCAGGAATCGCTTGGCGAATACGCGATTCGGGATGACGCGGTCGTATTCGCCGAGCAGCAGCCGCACCGGTGCACGCACCTTGGACAGGTCGGCGAGCGGCGGGGTCACCATTTCGCTGGCGATCAGCGGCAGTGTCGCGGGGCAGTGGGTGGCCGACATGACCGCGGCCTCGATCCCGGCCCGGGACGCGGCCGCGCCGTTCTTGCACAGGAACATGGCGGTCGCCCGGCGCACGGGTGCGCTCAGCAACGCCGACGGCGGCAGTTGATTGCCGATCGCGGCGATCGCGGCCAGCGACAGGAATTCCGCGCCCACCCGCAGCATCGCCATCGACGGGTTGTGCCAGCCGCCGGCCGGTGCGATGGCGGTGAGAGTGCGTGCCCGTCCGCGCAGCGCCAATTCGAAACCGATCCAGCCGCCGAGTGAGTTCCCGGCGATATGGCAGGTGCGCCAGCCCATTTCGTCGAGCTGCTGCTCGACCCGGTCGGCCAGGGCCTTCACTCCGAGGTGGCGGTCGTGGACTTCGGGCCCGCCCCAGTGTCCGGGCAGGGCCGGAGCGAATACCTCGCAAGTCGACGACAGCCGCTGCGCGACGCCCTCCCAGCAGTGTGGCGACATCATGATCCCGTGCAGCAACAGCAGCGGATCTCCGGATCCGGTATGCAGGGCTTTCACCGCCCGTGGGGGGACGGACGCGCGGGAATTGCTGGGCTGGGTGGCTGCGGACGTCATCGTCCTCACCCCTTCCGAATCGGCGTCGGGCCGGTGATGCGGCCGCGGTGTCCGTGAGGACGGGTTGATATCCCGCATTGTACGGTCGATACGTGGCTCAGATCATCAGTACCGTGAACGTCAACGGTGTCCGTGCGGCGACCGGTAAGACCGGGAAGGGGATGCTCGAATGGCTCGAGGTCACCGAGGCCGACATCATCTGCCTGCAGGAGACCCGGGCAACCGATGAGCAGACCCGCGCAGCGCTCGCCCCGGCCCTGGCCGCCGGCTGGTATCTGAGCCCGGCCGAACCGGGCACGAAGGGCCGTGCGGGTGTCGCGATCCTGTCCCGCCGCGAACCCGATGCCGTGCGGATCGGCTTCGGCGACAGCGAATTCGACGATGCCGGACGCTATATCGAGGCCGACTTCGGCGATCTGACCGTCGCGAGTGTCTACGTGCACACCGGTGAGGCCGATACGCCCATGCAGGACGAGAAGTACCGGTTCCTGGCGGAATTGGGTACTCGCCTGACGTCGCGGTCCGGTGATTTCGTCAGCTGCGGTGATTGGAATATCGCCCACACCGAACTGGACATCAAGAACTGGAAGGGCAATATCGGCAAATCCGGCTTTCTGGAGGGGGAGCGGGCATGGCTCGACGAGATCATGGCCGCGGGCTATGTCGACGTGGTGCGCAGCCTGCATCCGGCGGTGCCGGGCCCCTACAGTTGGTGGTCCTACCGGGGCCGCGCCTACGACAACGATGCCGGATGGCGGATCGACTATCAGCTGGCCCGCGGCGCGATCGCCGCCCGCGCCAAGGCCGCCGTGGTCGAGCGCGCGTCAGAGTACGCGCTGCGCTGGTCCGATCACGCCCCCGTCACCGTCCAGTACCGCTGACCACCCGAGACCGCTGACCAGGTGGCGTCCGAAGTCCGGTGTAAATCCTCGGGCGGAGGTTCCGACTTCGGGGGTGATGTTACGCGGTGGCGCTGACAGATTCGGCGGGGCCGGTGGTTGCTCGGCGGGGCCGCA
>JAFMQT010000307.1 GCA_017354515.1 Nocardia sp.
CGGATACTGCTCCAGGGCCTTACGGGCTGCGTCGTCCTCGGCGGCGGTCAGGGTCTCGTACGCGCTGGTGTCGATCCCCCGCGCGCGCGCCGCCTCGGCCTGAGCCGAGATCGTTGCCTTCGCCTCGATCGCGTCGCGGTGATCGCCGAGAACACTCTGAATCTTCTTCGCCCGCCGCGACAACTCCGCGGCCGGCCCATCGAGAACTCCGCGCGCCACCTCGGTGCAGTAGCGTAATCGCTTGGCGGCCTTGCGGATTTCGTGCAGCAGTTCGATCCGCTCGGCCTCCGGCGCCTCGGGTTCGGCCCGCACCAGTCGATCCAGCCGCCGCAGATCCGTGCGTATCGCGGCCGAGAACACCTTTTGCGCCGGCCGCCGGGCGAACTTGTTGCGCAGCGGCGGATCGGTGCACAGTTTTTTCAGTCCGGTGCGCAGGCGCGCGTAGCGGTCGGAGTCGAAAGTCTCCAGGATGGTCCGATGCGCGGCGGCGTACACCGCGCGTTCGTCGGCCACCAGATCCCGATCCAGATGGCTGCGAGCATCGGGATATTCGGCGAACAGGGTCGCGAACCGTTCCGCCCGCACCTCCGCATCGCGTGCGACGCCGAGAATTCCGGCCAGCCAGCGCAGTTCCTCGCGCACCTCAGCGATCGGATCGGGATGGAACACCTTGCGGTAGGAGCGCAGTATCGAGCGCAGACGGCGAGTGGCCACGCGCATCTGATGCACCGAATCATGATGGTCGGCGCGCACATCCGGTTCGGCCGACAGCAGGCGGTCGACCTCGTCCTGCAGCACCGCGATGATGGCGGGTCCGGCGGTATTCTTCATCGGCGCTCCCGGAATCGGTCCGTGGCCTCGATCAAATGGTGGGTTGTTCCCGGTTCGGCGGCGGCGTGACCGGCATCGGCAACCAGGTGCAGCCGCGAATTCGGCCAGGCCCGATGCAGATCCCAGGCGCTGACCGCCGGGCATACGATGTCGTGGCGGCCCTGCACGATCACCCCGGGAATATCGGCGATGCGATCGATATCGCGCAGCAACTGCCCGTCGGTGAGGAAGCCGCCGTTCACGAAATAGTGGTTCTCGATCCGCGCGAATGCCAGCGCGAACCGCGGATCGGCCGATTCGGCGACCCGATCCGGTTGCGGCAGCAGCGAACTCGTCGACCCCTCCCAGGTCGACCAGGCGACCGCGGCGGCGGTGGCGACCTGTGGGTCGGGCGAGTGCAGGAGCCGATGGTAGACCTCGACCAGGTCCCCGTCGCGTTCGTCCGGTGGAATCGGGGCCAGATACCTCTCCCACTCGTCGGGGTAGACATATCCGGCGGCGCCGTTGTAGTACCAGTCGATCTCCTTGCGCCGCAACAGGAATATCCCGCGCAAGACGAGTTCGGTGACCCGCTCGGGGTGAGTCTGCGCATAGGCCAGTGCCAGCGTCGAACCCCAGGATCCGCCGAACACCTGCCAGCGGTCGATACCCAGCTCGCTCCGCAGCCGCTCGATATCGGCCACCAGATGCCACGTGGTGTTGACCGAAAGATCCGCGCCGTCGGCCACATGCGGTGTCGATCGGCCGCAGCCGCGCTGATCGAACAGCACGATCCGATACGCGTCCGGAT
The DNA here is from genome assembly GCA_017354515.1 of Nocardia sp. Taxonomy (GTDB): domain Bacteria; phylum Actinomycetota; class Actinomycetes; order Mycobacteriales; family Mycobacteriaceae; genus Nocardia. Next base: position 1,622 of record JAFMQT010000307.1, read on the forward strand.
CGAAGAACTGCCGATGCGAAGGCGCGGTACCGCCGCCGGGACCGCCATGCAGGAACACCACCGGCTTACCGTCGGGATTTCCGGACTCCTCCCAGTACAGAAGCTGGCCGTCGCCCACGTCGAGCATGCCCTCGCGATGGGGCTCCAGGGGCGGATACAGGGTACGCATCAGAACGCGATTCCGGCCGCGAGATCGGGCAGCTCGAGCGCTTGCAGCGCCTGATCGCGCACATCGGAGCAGTGCTGGGTGGTGAGGCGGTCGATCATGCCCTTGTCGCCGAGCATCGTGAGATTGAATCCGCCGTTGCCCGCGGCCCACTGGTGCACGGTGATGTTGAGTGCCACTCGGCCCAGCGAAGGCCCCTGTACCCGCCAGTCCGACAGTTGCGGGCGGAGCTGATCACACAGATTCTGCGCCACCGCGTCGGTGACCTGCACCTTGGCCGGTGCGGTGGTGGTGGGGCCCGAGTGGGCGGTGGCCGGCGCGGAGGTTCCCGGAGCCCCCGGGGTGCCGGAACCGGTCGAGCCGGTGATCGTGCCCCCGCAGGCGGCGACCGATCCGAGCGTGAGTGCGCCCGCCACCGCGAGCACCGCGCGAGTCATCCAACGGCTCTGCGACATCTGTTCCCTCTACTGATTCCGGCCTTTACTCGATCTTTCCATGTCGAGTTTGCCACCGGCGGGCGCACTCAGGCGAAGTTGGCCCACAACCGATCCAGTAGTTCGTTGATCAGGGGAGCGAAGCGGGCCGCCGGACTGCCCGGTGTGGTGTCGATGCCCAACCACGGATGCAGTGCGGTCAGCGGCGCCAGCAGGCCGGCCAGTTCGATTTCGCGGTCGCTGATCGGAGCCAGCTCGCGCCAGGCGTCGAAATACGCCTGCCGCAGCGGATCGGAATGGGTGCGCATGGACACGAACGGATGGGTGATCACCGCGTCGCCCCAGTCGAAGAACGTTGTGGTGGCCTCGAATACGTGCCCGGGATACAGGTCGTTGTGCTCGATGCTGAGCCGCCCGAACTGTTCCAGTTCCGCCGCGGCGGCGGCGATGGCCTGCTCGAGTCCCGGCGCGCGGTCCGCGAACCGGTCGTAGATGTCGATCAGGCGCGAGGGCGGCAGATAGGGGGTCCCGCTGTCACACAGCGGATCGATGCGCGTGCTCAGCCGGAATTGCAGGTCCGCGTAGTCCGCCAGCACCCGCGCCCATTGCGGTGGCCGTGGCGGGGTGCGGCCGTCGATGTCGAATTCGCGATCCAGTGGTCCCGAGCGCAACGTCTCACCACCGTCGGGACTGAGGATCCAGCCGTTATCCCGGTGTACCGCAATCGGTTTCAGCACCGATCCCGGGGCGAATCGGTCCAGGGCCTGCAGCAGCGGCCCCTCGTGTGCGAAACCCTGCGCGCTGGCCTTGGCCCACACCCACCCGCCGGTGATCGGGATCTTGGCCAGCAGCGTCCAATCCCGCCGCCGCACCTCCTGGCCGTCGTCGAGGACCGTGATCCCCTGTTCGGCCAGCTGGTGGTAGGCCCAGGCGAGGATCGGCTGCAACGGTTGCTCGAGGACCGACCGGGTCGCGCTCATCGCACAAAGCTAACCCAGCCGGCCCGCTCCGGCCACCGCATTCACCCGGCCCGCACCGATCAGAAACTGTGCTCGGGACCCGGGAACGTACCCCGCGCGACCTCCTCGGCGTACGCGGCGGCGGCCGCGCGCAGTTCCTCGCCGACCTGGCCGAACCGCTTGACGAATTTCGCGGTCCTACCGCTGGTGTAGCCGGCCATGTCCTGCCATACCAGCACCTGGGCATCGCATTCGTGACCGGCGCCGATACCCACCGTCGGGATGGTGAGTTTGCGGGTGACCTGGCCGGCCAGCTCCGCCGGGACCATCTCCATCACCACCGCGATCGCGCCGGCCTCCTGGACGGCGATGGCGTCGGCGATCAACTGGTCGGCGCCGTCGCCGCGGCCCTGTACCCGGAAACCGCCGAGGGTGTTGACGCTCTGCGGGGTGAATCCGATGTGCGCGACCACCGGGATCCCGGAGGACGACAGCCGGGCGATGTGCTCGCTGACCCGTTCTCCGCCTTCGAGTTTCACCGCGTGCGCGCCGCCCTCCTTCATGAACCGCACGGAGGACGCCAGGGCCTGTTCGGGCGAGCCCTCATAGCTGCCGAACGGCAGGTCGGCCACGACCAGGGCGTGCGGGGCACCGCGCACGACACCGCGGACCAGCGGGATCAGCTCATCGATGGTGATCGGCACGGTGGTGTCGTAGCCGTAGACCACATTGGCGGCGGAATCGCCGACCAGCAGGACCGGAATTCCGGCCTCTTCGAACAGTTTCGCGGTCGAGTAGTCGTAGGCGGTGAGCATCGCCCACTTCTGGCCCGCGGCCTTCATCTGCCGCAGATGGTGGACTCGGGTCTTACGCCGCGAAGTCGCCGGTGCTGCACCGTAGGCAGGGATCTCAGCGGACATCTTCGTCCCTTTCGTCGTTCCTCGAGGCCCGATCGGGTCCCCGGGTTGTTGTGACCACCCCAGTGTGCCACTGCTGAGCAGGCACTTTTAACCCACGGACAGGATGGGATTCGTCACAGAGCGGGAGATGAAAGGATGTCGCGCATGTCCTTGTCGCGTTCCGGTCGCATCGCAACCGTGCTGGCTCTGGTGCTCGTGGCCGCCGCCTGCTCCACATCGAAGAATCACCCCCGGCATATCACCGCGCCCAGCACCGCGGTGCTGCAGAAGTACTACGACCAGATCCCGCAGTGGGGCAGCTGCGCGAGTTTCGGCGACGCGTCCACCAAATTTCCCGAGGGCACGCAGTGTGCCCGGATCGCGGTTCCGATCGACTACGACAAACCCGAGGGGGCCACCGCCCAGATCGCGATCTCGCGGATCAAGGCCACCGGACCGCGGATCGGATCGCTGCTGTTCAACCCGGGCGGGCCCGGACAGGCCGGATTGTGGATGGCCACCCAGGGCCAGGACACACCGCTGGCCCAACGCTTCGACCGGATCGGTTTCGACCCGCGTGGCGTCGGCGCCTCCACCCCGCTGATCCACTGCCTGACCGCCGAACAGTGGGACCATCAGCGCGCCGAACCGCCCAAGGACTACAGTCCCGCCGGGATAGCGGCCGCCGAACAGGAGGATCGAGACTTCGCCGGGCACTGCACCGAGAAATCCGGCAACGAACTGCTCGCGCACGTCGGCACCCGGGAAGTGGTGCGCGATATGGACATCATCCGAGGGGTGCTGGGCGACGAGAAGCTGAACTACGTCGGCTATTCCTACGGAACCCGGCTCGGCTACTCCTACGCCGAGAAGTTCCCCGGCAAGGTACGCGCGATGGTGCTCGACGGTGCCCTGGACCCCGATGACGACCCAGCCAAGGAGCCGGTCGAGCAGGCGGCGGGATTCCAGAAGGCCTTCGACGCCTACGCCGCGAGCTGCACCGGAAAACCGCAATGTCCGCTCGGTCAGGACCCCGCGCAGGCGGTGGCGCGCTTCCGGGCCCTCGTCGGTCCGCTCTGGGAGCACGCGGCAAGTACGCAGGACGGGCGCGGCCTGACCTACGGCGACGCCATCACCGGTGTGCAGAACACTCTGTACGCCGAGGACAACTGGAATGTGCTCAGCGCCGGGCTGGCCCAGCTGGCCGGCGGCCAGGGCGACATCCTGCTGCAACTGGCCGATCTCTACGACGGCCGCTCCAAGGATGGCACCTACGACAACTCGCAGGACGCGTTCATGTCGATCCACTGCGTCGACGAGCCCGCGATCAAGAAGCGGGACGAAACCGATAAGCAGGACGCCGAGTTTCGCAAGGCCGCACCCTTCCTCGACGACGGTCACGCCAGCGGTCACGCTCCGCTCGAGATGTGCGCGTTCTGGCCGGTGCCCAATAGTTCTGGCCCGCACAACATTTCGGCACCGGGCCTGCCGAAGACGGTGGTCGTGTCCACCACCGCCGACCCCGCCACGCCCTATGAGGCCGGTGTGAAACTGGCCCGGCAGATGGGAGCGTCGCTGATCACGAACAAGGGCACCAGGCATACCGCGTTCCTGTCCGGCGGGGTGCCGTGCGTGGACAAGGCGGTACTCGGCTATCTGATCGACCTGACCTCACCGCCGGACGGGCTCACCTGCGGGTGAGGGGTGCGGCTCGCCGAAAGATGGTGGATGTAACACGGATTTAACGGCGGGTGCCTACGCTCGCGCGTATGGATCGCCAGAAGGAATTCGTGCTGCGGACGCTCGAGGAGCGGGATATCCGCTTCGT
>JAFMQT010000308.1 GCA_017354515.1 Nocardia sp.
CGAGAGAGGGTGTCCCGCCGAATAATTGAAGGTGCCGTCGATCGGGTCGAGCACCCACGCGGTACCCGATCCCAGCTCCGGGCCGCCGAACTCCTCACCGTGCACCGGAATTCCGGTGCGGGCCAGCAGCTGTCCGGACAGGGTTCGTTCGAGTTCCAGATCCAGGGCGGTGGCGAAATCCCCGTGTCCCTTGGTGACCGCGCTCGGCGCGCCGACCCCCTCGGCGAAGCGCGCTGCCGCGCCGTCCAAGATCTCGCTCGCCGTGGCGAGTAACGCGGCCCGATCGCGCGGCAGCTTCACGTCAGCGAACCGCGGCCAGCGCCTCGGGCAGGGTGAAACGCCCGGCGTACAAGGCCTTCCCGACGATCGCGCCCTCCACACCCGTCTCGACCAGACCGGCGATCGCACGCAGATCGTCCAGGGTGGACACCCCGCCGGAGGCGATCACCGGGGCCTCGGTGGCCGCGCAGACCTGAGCGAGCAGATCCAGATTCGGGCCCTGCAGGGTGCCGTCTTTGCTGACATCGGTGACGACGTAGCGCGAGCAGCCGTCCCCTTCCAGGCGCTCGAGCACCTCCCACAGATCACCGCCGTCGCTCACCCAGCCGCGGCCGCGCAGCCGGTACTCACCGTCGAGGATGCGGACGTCCAGGCCGACCGCGACCCGGTCCCCGTATTCGCCGATGGCCCGCCGGCACCACTGCGGATCCTCCAGGGCGGCGGTGCCGAGATTGACCCGGGCGCAGCCGGTGGCCATGGCGGCCTTCAGCGATTCGTCGTCGCGGATGCCGCCGGACAGTTCGACCTTCACATCCAGTTCGCCGACGACCTCGGCGAGCAGTTCGCGGTTGGAACCGCGTCCGAAGGCCGCGTCCAGGTCGACCAGGTGCACCCATTCGGCACCGGCCTGCTGCCAGGCCAGCGCGGCGTCGCGGGGGGCGCCGTAGCTCGTTTCGCTACCGGCCTCCCCCTGGACCAGGCGCACGGCCTCACCATTGGCGACATCGACAGCGGGTAGCAGCACAAGACTCACGTGTGCAGCCTACTGGCTGCCGGAGATCCCTCGCGGAGCGGCGTGACGCATATGAGACGCCGGTCACCGACTGTGACGAGACGTATCACACGTTTGACCCGGACAACTTCGGGCTAACCATCCAGGGCGTGCCCGACGGCGCGCGGGAGGCCGGGGATATGCTCGGCATGAGGACTCTGATGCGGGGGCGCGTACCGTCACCGATATCGACGAAGAGGATCTGCACCCATGTTCCGGATCACGTTGCGGCCCATCATGATCACCGTGCTGTGCGCGGTGGCCGGGATGCCGTTCGCCGAGGGAACCGCCGCCGCGGCCACTCCGGCCGATCCGGTTCAGCTCGCCGCCTGCGATTTCGGCCGGCAGTTCGCGACCTTCGACTGGTCCGGCTACGACGATTACGTCACCCGGGTGCTCAATCTGTCGACCGGGCCGTTCCACGACCAGTTCGCCGCCTCGGCGAACGATCGGCGAGCCCAGGTGACCGCCACCCATTCGCGGTCGGAGGCGAACTCGGTGGAATGCCGCACCGAACCCGCCGATCCCGCCCATCCGCAGATCTCGGTGACGGTCGATCGCTCGTTGCGCAGTGACGCCACCCTCGGACTGCCCAAACCGCAGAAGTCCACGATGCGGGTCTACCTGGACCAGGTCGCGGGCCACTGGCTCACCAGCCGGGTGGACAACCCGATCTGACCGGCGGTCAGCCCAGCGAGCCCACCCAGTTGCGCAGCAGCTGAGCCCCCGCGTCGCCGGACTTCTCCGGATGGAACTGGGTAGCGCACAGTGGGCCGTTCTCCACCGCGGCCAGGAACGGCCCCCCGTGCTCGGCCCAGATCAGCTTCGCCGGAGCCAGATGCCCGTCGTCCTCCCATTCCCACTTCTGGGCGGCGTAGGAGTGCACGAAGTAGAACCGGGTCCGCGGATCCATTCCGGCGAACAACACGCTGTCCTGCGGCGCTCGCACGGTATTCCAGCCCATATGCGGAAGTACCGGCGCCGGAAGGCGTTCCACGGTGCCCGGCCACTGGCCGCAGCCGTCGGTTTCCACCCCGAATTCGACGCCGCGCTCGAACAGGATCTGCATACCCACGCAGATACCCAGAACCGGGCGCCCACCGGCCAGGCGGGTGCCGATGATGCGTTCGCCGCGCACCGTCCGCAGGCCCGCCATACACGCCTCGAACGCCCCGACCCCGGGCACGACCAGGCCGTCGGCGTTCAGGGCGACCTGCGGATCGGCGGTGACGGTGACCTCCGCGCCGGTACGGGCCAGCGCCCGCGCGGCCGAATGCAGATTGCCGGAGCCGTAGTCCAGTAGCGCGACCGTGGTCACAACGTTCCCTTCGTGGACGGAACGCCGCTGACCCGCGGATCGGGTTCGACGGCCGCCCGCAATGCCCGGGCAACGGCCTTGAACTCGGCCTCGGTGATGTGATGCTGATCGCGGCCGTAGAGCACCCGCACATGCAATGCGATGCGGGCGTTGAACGCGAGCGATTCGAAAACGTGCCGATTCAGCACCGTCGAATACGACGCACCGGGGCCGGCACTGGGAATCACGGTGTGCAGCAACCGTTCCGGCTCACCGTCGTGCACGCAGTACGGGCGGCCCGACACGTCGACGACCGCGTGCGCGAGGGTTTCGTCCATCGGGATGAAGCAGTCGCCGAACCGGCGGATGCCCTTCTTGTCGCCGAGCGCCTGACCGAGGGCCTGACCGAGGACGATGGCGGTGTCCTCGACGGTGTGATGCGCCTCGATTTCGATATCGCCCTGCGCCCGCACGTTCAGGTCGAAGCTGCCGTGCTGACCGAAGGCGGTCAGCATGTGGTCGTAGAACGGGACCCCGGTGCTGACCTCGGTTTGTCCGGTGCCGTCGAGGTTCAACTCGACCACGATGCTCGATTCGCGGGTGGTGCGTTCCACCCGGGCGGTTCGGTTCATACTCGCTTCCGTACTCATCGGGACACACTCGGGGCCGTGATCTCGCTCGGTGCCAGCATCGCACTCACCCGCAGGAATTCGTCGTTCTCGGCGGCCAGTCCGATGGTGACCCGCAGATGTCCGGCGATACCGACATCGCGGATCAGCACGCCCTCGTCGAGGTAGCGCTGCCAGGTCCGGGGTGCGTCGGCGAAGTGGCCGAACAGCAGGAAATTGGCGTCCGATTCCACAACTCGGAACCCCAGTTCGGCGAGGGCCGCGGCGACCCGATCGCGCTGGGCGGCCAGTTCGGCCACACTGGCGAGGGTTTCGCCGGCGTGGCGCAGGGCGGCGCGCGCGGCGGCCTGGGTGACCACCGACAGGTGATACGGCAGCCGCACCAGCAGCAACGCCTCGATCACCGCGGGCGCGGCGATCAGATAGCCCAGCCGCCCGCCCGCGAAGGCGAACGCCTTACTCATGGTGCGGCTGACCACGAGTTTCGCCGGATACGTATCGATCAGCCCGATGGCGCTGGGTGCGGCGGAGAACTCACCGTAGGCCTCGTCCACGACCACGATCCCGGGCGCCGCCACCAGGATCCGTTCCAGATCCGCGGGCGAGATCGAATGTCCCGTGGGATTGTTCGGGCTGGTCACGAACACCACATCGGGGCGGCGTTCGGCGATGACCGCGAGCGCGTAGTCGATATCGAGGGAGAAGTCCGCACTGCGCTTGGCCTCCACCCATTCGGTATCGATGCCCTCGGAGATGATCGGGTGCATCGAATACGAGGGCACGAACCCCATCGCCTTGCGACCGGGACCACCGAACGCCTGCAGCAGCTGCTGCAGAATCTCGTTGGACCCGTTGGCCGCCCACACGTTCGCGGCGTTCACCGCGATACCGGTCTGCCGGGTGAGGTAGGCGGCCAGATCGGTGCGCAGGGCGACGGCGTCCCGGTCGGGATAGCGGTGCAGCTGCGCCGCCGCACCACGCACGGATTCGGCCACGTCGTCGATCAGGGCACGGCTGGGCGGATGCGGATTCTCATTGGTGTTCAGCTGGACCGGAACGCTCAATTGCGGTGCGCCGTAAGGACTCTTACCGCGCAGGTTCGCACGCAACGGCAGATCCTCGAGGGTTATCGCCGACCCCGGAATCTGGACCGTCCCGGTCATGACAGCGCCTCGAAACGCACCGTGACGGCCTGGCCGTGCGCTGGCAGATCCTCGGCCGCCGACAGCGCGACCACATGTCCGGCAACATCTTTCAATGCGGCCTCGCTGTATTCCACAACGTGGATACCACGCAGGAACGTCTGCACACTCAACCCCGAGGAGTGCCGGGCGCAGCCGGCGGTGGGCAGCACGTGATTGGATCCGGCGCAGTAGTCACCGAGGCTGACCGGCGACCACGCGCCGACGAAAACCGCTCCGGCACTGCGCACCCGGCCCGCGACGGCGGCGGCATCGGCGGTCTGGATCTCGAGGTGTTCGGCAGCGTAGGAGTTCACCACGCGCAGCCCCTGATCGACATCATCGACCAGGACGGTTCCGGACTGCTTGCCCGACAACGCCTCCCGGACCCGCGCACTGTGCTTGACCACCGCGAGCTGCGTGTTGACCGCGGTGTCGACGGCATCTGCCAATTCGGCGCTGTCGGTGACCAGCACACTCGCGGCCAGCACATCGTGTTCGGCCTGCGAGATCAGATCGGCGGCCACATGTGCGGGATCGGCGGTCGCGTCGGCGAGGATCGCGATCTCGGTGGGCCCGGCTTCGGCGTCGATGCCGACCAACCCGCGGCACAACCGTTTGGCTGCGGTGACGTAGATATTGCCCGGTCCGGTGATCATGTCGACCGGCGCCAGCGGCGCGTCGTCGGTATCGGTACCGCCGTAGGACATCAGCGCGACGGCCTGCGCACCGCCCACCGCCCACACCTCGGTGACCCCGAGCAGTTTCGCCGCGGCAAGGATGGTCGGATGCGGCAGTCCACCGAACCGCTGCTGCGGCGGTGAGGCGACGACCAGTGAATCCACCCCGGCGGTCTGGGCGGGCACCACATTCATCACGACACTCGACGGATACACCGCATTCCCGCCGGGGACGTACAGCCCGACCCGTTCGACCGGAACCCAGCGTTCGGTGACGGTGCCGCCGGGAACGACCTCGGTGCGGGTATCGGTCCGGCGCTGATCGGCGTGCACGGTGCGGGTGCGTTCGATAGCGACCTCGAGCGCGGTGCGCACGGCCGGATCCAAGTCGGCGAGCGCCCGGTCGAGCTCGGCCTGCGGGACCCGCACACGGTCGGGTGCGACGCCGTCGAAGCGGGCGCTGAACTCGCGCACCGCTTCGGCCCCGCGATCGCGGACCGCCTCCACCACCGGCCGAACCTGATGCAGCACCGAATCCACGTCCACTCCCCCGCGCGGCAGGGCCGCGCGCAATTCGGCGGCGGTGGGCGTGCGTCCGCGCAAATCCACGCGGGCGAGCTCGATGCGGCTTGTCATGGCGCTGTGAAATCCTGTCTGTTCGACCGGTATGTGCTGGTCATCACATCGAAGCGATGCGCGCGACCTCCCCTCCAGCCTATCCGGTCCGCGCGAGCCGATATTCGCCGCCCGAGCGGCGCCGGGCCGGGCCGGATCAGACTCCGTGCCGCTCGCGCAGGGTGCGCACACCGTCACCGGTGAGTTCGTCGAGCACGATCGGGCGGCCCACCATGGCCAGGGCCAGCGCCTCGCCGGTCCCGCGCACCTCGGGCCCCGATCCCGACGACCACGCGACGTCCGTGGCGACCATGCGCAAACCACGGGTGAACCGGCCCGGCCGGGCGAACGGATCGGGCCGGCCCAGGACCGCGATCAGCCGTTCGGCCGGGATCTGCCGCGGCCGGCCGAGTGGGCGGCGAATGTCCTGGTGATGGACGAGTAGGT
>JAFMQT010000309.1 GCA_017354515.1 Nocardia sp.
CGCGCGACCGGTCCGGGATTGGCTAGGCTGCAATGAGTGCCGGGACATCCGGCCCCCGAACCAGTCAGGAGTTGCCGATGTGCGTCCCGATCACCTGCACCATCTGCGGGAAGACCACCTGGTCGGGCTGCGGCGCCCACATCGACGAGGTACGCGCCTCGGTTCCGGCCGGACAGTGGTGTGAGGGGCATCCCGAGGCGCGGCAGGACCGCTGATTGCGGACCCCGCCGCACCGCCTGATCGCCGGAGGCTAGGCCGGCGGGGTGGTCCGGTTCTGGTACAGCGCGGCCACCGCCGAGATGTCGGCGTGCGGATCGTGATCGGCCGCCGCCAGGAATCGTTCGCGTACCCGTTCGGCGAGGGGCAATTCGACGCCGACCGCCGCGGCTGTGTCGACGGCGAGGCCGGCGTCCTTCGCGCCCAGCACGGTCGTCCACCAGCCGTCGGTATCGGCGGTGAGAATCGCCTGGAAGCGGCCGCGCATCGCGTCGGAGACGACGGGTGCGCCATCGAGTAGTTCGCGGAGTTGGGTGTCGTCCAGGCCGCCCGCCCGGCCCAGTGCGAAGGCTTCGGCGAGGGTGGCGACTCCGGCCAGCAGCAGGTAGTTGCCGGTCACCTTGGCCGCCAGCGCCAAGGCTGGAGATTCGTACCTGCGAACGCTGTCGGACAGGGACCGCAGCAGTGGGGACAGGGCGTCGAGTGTGGCGCCCTCGCCGCCGGCGAGCAGTGTGGCGGTGCCGGCGTTGACGGCGGCCGGGGCGCCGGCGATCGGCATGGATACGAAACGGCGCCCGAAGGTTTCGGCCAGTTTCGCACTGAGTGCGGGGGAGATGGTCGAGGAGTCGATATAGGGCGTATCGGGTGTGATCGCCGCGCGCAGGTCGTCGAGGGCGACGGCGCGGACCGCCGCGTCGTCGGACAGGATGGTGATCACCGCGTCGACTCCGGACACCGCCTCGGACACCGTGGCCGCTTCGCTCGCGCCCCTGGATTCGAGTTGTGCCGCACGGCCTTTCGTGCGGTTCCAGATCGTAATCCGATGCCCGTCGGCGAGCAGGCGCCCGGCCAGTGCCACGCCCATTCGTCCCATGCCCAGTACCGCGATATGCACCGCTGCCCTCCTCGTCCGTTGGATCGGTGGTTGTCTCCACTGTCCCCGAACCACGAGATCCGCGTGCGGGCGGGCCGCGACGATCGGCCGGACACGCCGCGCGGTGCGTCCGCCACCGTCCCGGCCCGCCGATACCCTGGTCGTGCACCGTCCGGCGGCGATGGACGCGTCGCGGCATGGTGGAAGTGGGTTCGGTACATCGATGTGGAACGGAGACCGATGAACGAGGCCGTGGCGCCCGGGCTGCCGGCCCCCGTGAGCGGGGAGCGGCTCAGCGATCCGGCGTGGTTGTCGGAGCGGATCGCGGATATGGGAATCTCCTGGGGCACAGGATCTTCCAGGGTTTCGGGCTCGCTGTGGTGGGGTATGGCGGCCTCGGCCCTGATCGACCCGCTGGTGGTGGCGGCGGTCGCGGGCACGCCCGTACCCGATCCCGGATTGGAACGGCTGCGCTGTGAATTGCGGCCCGATGGCGGTGTCGAGCGCATCGTCTCGGATCCGGCGCCGGATCAAGGCCGGGTGGGCGCCGTGCTGGCCGAAACCCTGCATCGGATCATCCCGGTGATCGCCCGGGTCACCGGAGCCGGGGAGCCCGCCCTGTGGGCGATCGTCGCCGACGCCATCGGGAACCGGGCCATCGATGCCGGCGACCCGCGGGCCGGCGCCAGGCTCGCCGAGCAGGTGGGGGACCGGTTGCCGCAGCCCCGGTTCATCGAGGTCGGCGGGCGCGGCTTCGTGCACCGGATCTCCTGCTGCCAGGTCTTCGAGGTGCCCGGGTGCCAGATGTGTACCAGCTGTCCCAAGCGTCCCCCGGCCGAACGCGAACGACTGCTGACCGAGCTGGTGCGGCGGGGGTGAACCCGTGAACGGGGTGCGGATACGCCGTGTGTCCGGTCCATCGGCACACCGACGGTAGCGTGCCGATAGCATGGTTCCGCCGGTGGTGAATCGCTCCACCGGTCCGGAGTTCTGCTCCGTTACGACGCCGCGGGCGCCCGTTCGCGACGAGCATGCCGACTGTCAAGGAGAGCGCAGCCGTGACCACCTCAGCCCGGATAACCCCAGCCGCCCTCGTCCGGGTGCCGGCCGGGACTACCGCCGGTGCCGCGGTGCGTGCGGCGGATCTGCCCACCAAGGGCCCCGGAACCGTCGTGGTGGTGCGCGATGGGGAGGGCGCGCTCAAGGATCTGTCCTGGACTCCCGATACCGACGTGGAGGTCGAGGCCGTCACCGCCGACTCCGAGGACGGCCGCAGCGTGATCCGGCATTCGGCCGCCCATGTGCTGGCCCAAGCGGTACAGCAGGAATTTCCGGAGGCCCGGCTCGGTATCGGCCCGCCGATCAAGGACGGCTTCTATTACGACTTCCAGGTCGAGCGCCCCTTCACCCCCGGGGATCTGACCAAACTCGAATCCCGGATGAAGAAGATCGTCAAAGGCGCGCAACGGTTTTCGCGCCGGGTGGTCGAGGTCGAGGACGCGCGCGTCGAACTGGCGAAGGAGCCTTTCAAACTCGAACTGATCTCCGATAAGTCGGGGATCGATGATCCGGAGATCATGGAGGTCGGGGGCAAAGAGCTGACCATCTACGACAATCTCGATCCGCGGTCCGGTGAGCGGGTGTGGGGGGATCTGTGCCGCGGTCCGCACATTCCGACCACCAAATTCATTCCGGCGTTCAAGCTGACCCGCTCCTCGGCGGCGTACTGGCGCGGCGACCAGGACCGCGAGGGCCTGCAGCGGATCTACGGCACCGCCTGGGAATCGGCGGAGGCGCAGGACGAATATCTGACCATGCTCGCCGAGGCCGAGCGCCGCGACCACCGCAAACTGGGTGCCGAGCTGGACCTGTTCTCGTTCCCGGACGAATTGGGGTCGGGGCTGCCGGTGTTCCATCCCAAGGGCGGCATCGTCCGCAAGGAGATGGAGGACTTCTCGCGCCGCCAGCACGTGGACGCCGGCTATGAATTCGTGAACACCCCGCACCTCACCAAGGGCCACCTGTTCGAGACCTCCAAGCATCTGGAGTGGTACGCGGACGGCATGTTCCCGCCCATGCACCTGGACGCGGAGTACAACGAGGACGGCACCGTCCGCAAACCGGGCCAGGACTACTACGTCAAGCCCATGAACTGCCCCATGCACAATCTGATCTTCCGGTCCCGCGGCCGGTCGTATCGGGAACTGCCGCTGCGGTTGTTCGAATTCGGTTCGGTGTACCGGTACGAGAAGTCCGGTGTGGTGCACGGCCTGACCCGGGCGCGCGGTTTCACCCAGGACGACGCGCACATCTACGCCGCGCAGGAACAGGTCGTCGAGGAACTCACCACGACCCTGGACTTCGTGCTGGCATTGCTGAAGGACTACGGCCTCGACGACTTCTACCTCGAGTTGTCCACCAAGGATCCGAAGAAGTTCGTCGGCACCGACGACCTGTGGGAGGAGGCCACCGAGACGCTACGCCGGGTGGGGACCGAATCGGGTCTGGAACTGGTTCCCGATCCCGGCGGCGCCGCGTTCTACGGTCCGAAGATCTCCGTGCAGGCCAAGGACGCGCTGGGCCGAACCTGGCAGATGTCCACCATTCAGCTGGACTTCTTCCAGCCCGAACTGTTCGAACTCGAATACACCGCCTCCGACGGCACCAAGAAGCGGCCGGTGATGATCCACCGGGCCCTGTTCGGTTCCATCGAGCGATTCTTCGGTGTGCTGACCGAACACTATGCGGGTGCGTTCCCGGCATGGCTGTCCCCGGTGCAGGTGGTGGGTATCCCCGTCGCCGGAGATTTCATCCCGCATCTGGACGAGGTGGTGGCGCGATTGAAGTCGGCGGGTATCCGCGCCGAGGTGGATCGCAGCGACGACCGGATGCAGAAGAAGATCTTCAACCAGACCGCGCAGAAGGTGCCGTTCATGTTGCTGGCCGGGGCGCGCGATGTCCAGGCCGGTGCGGTCAGTTTCCGGTTCCGGGACGGCACGCAGGTCAACGGCGTGCCGGTGGCCGATGCGATCGCCACGATCACCGACTGGGTGGCCCGGCGCGAGAACGCCTCGCCGACCGCGGCGGGGTTCGAGGTGCGGACCGGTGGAGCATGAGTGAGGGCATGGTGGACGAGGCTGTGACGCAACCGGATCCGGACCGCATCGTCGACACCGGCACCGGCGATCCGGACCGGTTGCAGCGGTTGTGGACCCCGTACCGGCTGTCCTACATCACCGGCGCGATCGCCGATCACACCGGCGGCTCCGATTCCGGCAGCGCCGCCGACGAGCCGAAAACCTCGGCGGGGCTGAAACATCCGTTCACCGAGATCCCGAAGATGTCCGATGAGGACGGTCTGGTGATCGCACGTGGCGAATGGGTTTTCGCGGTGCTGAACCTGTACCCGTACAACCCCGGCCACATGATGGTGGTGCCGTATCGCCGGGTGGCCGACCTGGAGGATCTCACCGCCGAGGAGAGCACCGAACTGATGGCCTTCACCCAGCGTGCGATCCGGGTGATGAAGCTGGTGTCGCGGCCGGAGGGGTTCAACGTCGGTCTCAATCTGGGTGGGGTGGCCGGTGGGTCGCTGGCCGATCACCTACATCAGCACATCGTTCCGCGCTGGGGTGGGGACGCCAATTTCATCACCGTCGTAGGCGGGGTGAAGGTGATGCCGCAGCTGCTGCGCGATACGCGGGCCCTGCTCGCCGGGGCATGGCATGAGACGACCGACCACGAGAAGAAGGACATCGACTAGCCGTGTTGAGCTTCTTCGGGCGGGATACGTTCGCCAAGGCGACCGCACCGCTGGGACGAGCGCTGGTGAGTACCGGGCTCACCCCCGATGCGATGACGTTGATCGGCACCACCGCCTCGATCGTGGCGGCGGTGACCTTGTTCCCGACCGATCACATGTTCTGGGGAACCATGGTGATCTGGTTGTTCGTCATGTTCGACATGCTCGACGGGGCGATGGCCCGGGCCCGCGGCGGCGGCACCAAATACGGTGCGGTGCTGGACGCCACCTGTGACCGGGTCGCCGACGGCGCCATCTTCGGCGCGCTGGCCTGGTGGTCGGTGTATCACGAGCACAGCAAGCATCTGTTCGTCGCCACCCTGGTGGTGCTGGTGACCTCCCAGGTGATCTCCTACGCCAAGGCGCGGGCCGAGGCCAGCGGACTGTCGGCCGACGGCGGGATCATCGAGCGGCCCGACCGGCTGGTGATCGTGCTGGTCGGGGCCGGATTCACCGGGATCGGCGAGTATTTCGAGATCGGCTGGCTCGCGTACGCGGTGTACGTGGCGATGTACATCCTGGCGGTGCTCAGTATCGTGACGGTCTTCCAGCGGGTGCTGGCGGTGCGGAACTCGGCCGGAGCGCGCGAGGTGATCGCGCCGGTGAGCACACCCGGACCCGATACCGCGAAGTGAGGACCGCTGCCGTGGGCGAGGAGGGCGACCCGGTCGTGACGTTCGAGAGCAAGCCCGCCGACAGCCACGAGGGGAGACGGCCGTGACGAAGATGAGTGCGGCGCTGACCGACGCGGCCTACGCGGCCGGCTGGCGGATCGTGCGCGCACTGCCCGAACCCGCCGCGCGCCGGGGCTTCGACGCCGGTGGGAACTGGGCGGCTCGCCGCGCCAACCGAGCTGCTCGCCGGCGCGGCGAATCGAATCAGTTGCGCCGCAACCTCGCCCGGGTTCTCGGCGTCGATCCGCTCGAGGTGCCCGATGAGCTCGTCGCCGCCTCGATGCGCTCGTACGCGCGGTACTGGCGTGAGGCCTTCCGGCTGCCGACCCTGGA
>JAFMQT010000659.1 GCA_017354515.1 Nocardia sp.
CGGCGCCACAAGCACATCGATATCAGCGCTTGATGCCCTTACCCACGACCTGGGCATCGAACTCCGGATGCTTGTCCAGCCAGCTCTTGACAGCCGAACAGCGCGGCACGATCGCCTGCTCGCGCGCGGTGGCATCGGTGATCGCATGGCGGATCAGCGCCTCGCCCAGGCCCTTACCGCTGAATTCGGCGTCCACCTCGGTGTGGATGAAGGCGATTTCCGCTCCGCTGCCGCGGAATTCGGCGAATCCGGCGAGGGTGTCGCCGAACCAGACCTCGTAGCGGTATTGGGCGTCGTTCCGGACGACGACGGTGCGGGTCTGCGCCTGATCGAGCATGGTCGTACTCCTTCCGTCCCCGCGCCGGCCGACCGGCGAAACCTGTTCGCGGCCCGGCTGTTCGCGCGCCACGGCTCCCACGCTGCGGGCCGTGCTCATCGGGCAGCGTGAGGTCCGGATGCGGGCGTCGGCGGCGGGAGTTTTCATAGCGCACGCATAGTAACCGCGTAATGATCACCGCGGGTCGGATGTATGCCAGGTCACGAAATGCGGGTTACGAAATGCTCAGACCTGTTGCAGGGCAGCGGCTCTGCTCTCGTACATGTCGATCTTGCGGTCCAGGACGGCCAGCGTCCGGTGCAGTTCGTCGATTTGGGCGAGGACGCCGATTCTGGTCTCGCGGAACATTTCCAGGCGTTCGGGGGTGGTCTGATCCCCGGCCCGCACCAGTTCGGCGTAGCGGACCATATCCGCCACCGACATTCCGGTCGCGCGCAGACAGCCGATCAGGTGCAGCCAGTTCAGATCCCGATCGCTGAACCGGCGTTTACCGCTGGAGTCGCGGCCGACGTAGTCCATCAGGCCGATGCGCTCGTACCAGCGCAGGGTGTCGCGGCTGAGCCCGGATTTCGCGGCGACGTCACCGATCGAGTACTTCGGCCGGTCGTAATCGTCGGCGTGGACGTCGGTTCCCTCGCGCGGATCACTTATCGTTGTGGTCATCGAATTCCCCTTCCCGCGGCACCTGATGTCGACAGTACCGACCTGGAGTGCACTCCAAGCAAGCGGAAATTCATGGTACCGACGGGCGATGTCGGCCTACTCTGGAGATATGGCCAAGGAAATCGACCGGGTCCGCACGCGTGCCGCGCTGGATACGGTCAAGGAAAGCCCGTTCCTCGCTGTCGTCGTCGCGGTTCCGGCGCTGGTGGTGCTCGGGGCCGTCTGGTGGGCGACCAACTGGTTCATCGCGCTGCTGGTGCTGATCGCCCTAGGGGCAGTGGTCGTGGTGCGGGGTAAATTCCTGCGCTGATCAGTTCTTCGGTGCGCGCGGCACGTGGAAGCGGATCAGCTCACCGGTCCCCGGATCGACTCGCGACCAGGGGCGGTCGAATTCGAGTACCGCCAGCGCCGAGGTCGGGAATTTCTCGCTGAGTTCCACGGCGGCCGTGCTGTCGCGGTTGCCCGCCAGCTCCCACGATGTCCACGGCATGCCCGGGGAGTGCCCGATCAGCAGGAGGGTGCCGATCTGGTCATCGGTCAGCTGAATCGCCTCGATCAGCCGGCGCGGGGTGGCCTCGTAGATCGCGTTGTCGAATTCGACCGGTGCGCTGATCCCGGTCGCGGCCAGGGTTTCGCGGGTGCGTACGGCGTCCGAACAGCGCACCGCATCGATCTCCGGCTGGGTCCGGCGCAACCAGTCGCCGGCCAATCCGGCCTCGCGCCGGCCGCGCGGCGCCAGCGGCCGCTCATGGTCCGCCACACCCGGGGGATACGCCGATTTGCCGTGCCGCATCAGGATCAACGTCCGCACCATGAGCAATACCGTAATGCCCACGATGAATGAATGTGTTAGCCACGACACCATCCTGAGGGGAGATGTGGCTCACCCTCGAGGCACACTGAAGGTGGTGTCACATCGATTGCCGCGCGGCATCGGCGATGACGCACGCCCCGTCCCGAACCCCGGGAGGGGATGTCCCAATGTAGTTTCGAGGATCTTCGAGATATGGCCTACGTGATCACGCAGCGTTGTTGCAACGACGCCAGCTGCGTACCCGAGT
>JAFMQT010000660.1 GCA_017354515.1 Nocardia sp.
ATACGAACGGATCTCGCGCGGCGGCCGCGACTCGCGGCGGCCGCGGGGCGCCGCTGTCGCCACCCCAGCAGGCGGCGTTGCTGCCCGAGCGGTTGCGTAACCGGCGGGCGGCCAACCTGTTTCTCGCACTGCGGATCGATGGCGAGCTGACGACGGCCGCCGTGGAGACCGCCGCGGCCGAACTCGTCGACCGCCATGAGATTCTGCGGACGGTCTATCCCACCGACCGCCGGGTGCCGTATCAGCGGGTGTGCCGGGATATCGAAGCTTGCTTGCAGACAGCGGAATTCGCCGATACCGAGGAATTGACGGCGGCGCTGGCCGCCGATGCCACGCACCGTTTCGATCTGGTGGCGGGGCCGCCGCTGCGAATCGGCTTGTACCGGGTGGGCGAGCATACGGTGCTGTCGGTGGCGGTCCATCCCATCGCCGCGGACGACCACAGCCTCGAACTGATCGCCGCCGAACTGCTGGGGGCGCGGATCGATCCGGCGCCGCCGCAATACCGCACGTATGCCACGAGTCAAGTGAAGGCGCTGGGTCGCAAGGTCGCCGACGATCCGGAGCTGAGTTACTGGGTCGAGCGGCTGACCGGACTACCCGGGCGGGCCGATGTCGCGGTCGGCGACGCCGTCGACGGGACCGTCGAGAAGACCTTGCGGTTACCGAAATCCGTGGTGGACGCTCTCGGCGATCTCGAGGCGGCAACGGCCGCCGCCCTGGCGACCGTGCTGGCACAGGCCGGTCTGGGCCAGGACATCGCGATCGGAATCCGGCAGCCGGGCCGCGGGGCGGAGCTGGCCGGTGCCGTCGGCTGTTATGCGAATTACCTCGTGCTGCGGCTCGATCCGGCATCGTCGGCAACGCCGCGCGAGTTGATCGCTACGGTCGCAGAGACGGCCGACCGGGCGCGGGCACATTCCGGGGCGCGGATCGAACGTCTCGCGCACGAGCTGCGCGGCGCGGCCGTCGTGGGTGCGGGAGTGCCGTTCCAGGCGCTGGTGACCGTGCGCACGGCGGCATGTATCGCCGCGCGGGGTGTTTCGGCTAGGGAGATCGGACGCCAGATCGCGCGCCCGCACGGGACCGATATCGTCGCCGATGTGGTGACCGACGAAGACGGCGCCACCCTCAACCTGGACTTTCCGGCCGCGGCCGACCGGCCCGAATCCGGCGCCATCGCCCGCGCGGTCGCCCAGCTACTGGTGAACTGGGCCGCGGCGCCGGGTGATCCGCCCTCGACCGAGATCTCCGGTGTGCCGGTGGTATTCGAGTATCCGGTCGCCGATTTCGCGGGCGGTCCCGGACTGGGTGGTGAGCCCGGCACCGATGCCGAGCGGCTGCTCGCGGAGTGTGTGCGCGAGGTCCTGGATCTGGACGACGACGATCCGGTCGGCCGCGAGGACACGTTCTTCTCGCTGGGCGGTGACAGTATCGCCGCGCTGCGGCTGGTCACGCTGCTCGGTGAGCGCGGTTACCTGGTCGATGTGCAGCAGGTATTCGAATATCCCACGGTGCGGGAATTCGCCACTCGGCTCGATCCCGATCGACCGGCCCCGGACCGGGCCGAATCCGCACCGGTTGCGCCGATGGCCGCCTCCGGTCTGGACGCCGGCGCGCTGGCGGCGCTCGGTGCGAAGTTCGCGGCACGGTGACCATGGAGATCCTCGACGTCGTCGCGCTCTCACCGCTGCAACGTGGGTTGTATTCGGTCAGTACGCTCTCCGGGGAGGTGGATCCGTATCTGGTCACCTTCGCCATGCGGGTGGAGAACCTGCCCGATATCGACGCGCTGCACGAGGCATTCGATCGGCTGCTGGATCGATATCCGCATCTGGGCGGAGCGGTATCGGCCGAGGACGTCCCGCATCCGGTTCTGGTGATCACCTCCGAGGGACAGCTGGGCTGGCGCGAGATCGACCTGCGCGACGCCGTGGATCCGGAGCACGCCGCGACCGACCTGTACTGGTCCGAAGCCCGCACCCGCATCGACCTCGATCATGGCCCGCTGATGCGGGTGGTGGCCGCGCGGGTGGGGGACAAGGACTACGAATTG
>JAFMQT010000062.1 GCA_017354515.1 Nocardia sp.
GCAGTGCAGCCACGGTGACCGGACACGGCCGCGGGCGACGGCGTGGGCGCGGGGCGGGCGGCGACAGATCCGGCAGGCGTGCGCCGATCGCCGCCGCGACCAGCCCCAGTAGCGAAAGCCAGATGCCCGTGACCACGAGGACGAACAGCATGCTCACGTCCCGTTCACACAGTCGAGGGCGAACCCGACGACGGTTCCAGCCCAGGGCCGAAAGGGACTGCGCGGAAGCGTATTCCACATCCGATAGCGCAGAAAGGCGTCGGACGGCGCGGGCAGGACGACCTCACTGCCCACCGGTGCCACCGACACACGGTGCAGGAAAAGTTCGGCGTGCAGGACCGGATCGTAGAGCCCGAAGCCGTCCGGGTTGGCGAGGAAGGTCCACCGACGGGACCCGGGGTGGTCGATGATCGGGCCGTCGCAGCCGAATTTCTCGCGCAGCAGGGGCTTGATTCGCTGCCCGAGCTCGACGGGCATGGTGATGGCCGCGACCGGACCGGCAACGATGTGGATTCGGTGGTTACCGGTATGTACGCGAGCATCCAGACCACAGACGTCTCGATAGAATTCCGCGCGCGATCGCGGTGTGTCGCGGGTAGGCGGGGCAACGTCGCCGCCGGTGGAATCAGTCATGGGACCTCAACTCACAGAAGGGTTCTCGGATCGATACAGGGATGGAGCCACACATCTGGGGCTGAACAGGTGGAGCGAAGGCACCCCCGGCGAGCCGGTTCGTGTGCCGCAACGTTGCTGCGATCAGAGAACACCGAAACTCACCACCCGGCAATGACTTTTGGGCCGAATTCGGCAGAAATCTTCGCTTGTTTGAGCATTACTGAACTGTGACCTGGAAATCGGTCGACACGCCACCGGAATCACATGCGAAGAGACGCCTCGCAGTACAATGCCCACCCCCGATGGCGACACGCCCGCAACCCGAAACACGCCGTGCTCGAACGTATGTTCTAGCGTTTCTCGACCAGGTTGGCTACTGTCGATCCCGTAGCCGGGGCAGCGCGCGAGGCCACCGGCGGGGGCACACCATGGGGCATGCAGTGGCGTGGGGGATCTCGGACAGCACGGGGCGGGACCACTCACCGGAACCGCGGAATGAATGAGCAGGCGCTCCTCCGAACGAGCAGAGTCGAGCGCCGCACCGGCTGTGGTCAGCATGTGTGGCTGATCCCAACACACTGACAATGCCTGCCCCGTAGTCCTTTTCGCGCGTGTCCGGCCAGGAGTCCCAACTCCTGCGCGCATGATCCGTCAGTCGAATACGCCGTCAGGAGGCCACGACAGATGTCCCCGATACCGCCCGATTCCAGTGTCGCGCGCCGCGTCCTCGGTCTCACCCTCGAGACCATGCGCGAGCAGCGCGGAATCACCCGCGACGTCGCGGCCGACGCCATCGGGGTGACCCGTTCGACGCTGTGGCGCATCGAGTCCGGGCAGAACACCAGGCTCAGCACGAGGCAGCTCGAGCAGTTGTGCGCACTGTGCGAGGCCGGGCCGAAGCAGGCCCGCACGGTGCTCGCACTGATGCGGCAGGCCGCGACGCCCGGACGGTGGCGGGCCTTGGCCGAGGACGCGATTCCCAAAGAATTCGGTCTGCTCGTCAGCCTCGAGAACACGGCCTCGCGGATCACCTCGTACCAGCTCGCGACACTGCCGGGGCTCTTGCACACCGCCGCCTACCGCCGCAGCCTGATCTGGGCCGAATTCCCGAACAAGACTCGCGACGAGGTCGAGCGCCTGCTGCGGGTCGGCCTCGAGCGCCAGCATCGACTGACGGACCCGGCCGCGCCGGTCCACCTCGCGGCGGTGATCGACGAATCGATCCTGCACCGTCCCACCGGTGGCGCCGCGATCATGCGCGACCAGCTTCGCCACCTCAGCGAGGTGGCGGCACTGCCCAATGTCTCGCTCCGCGTCGTCCCCCGAACGGCCGGAATCTACCGGGCATTGTTCACCGGCACGTTCGTCATCCTGGATTTTCCGGCACAGCGGGCCCGCAAACGAACGATCCCACCGGTCGTCTACGTCCAGACCTGCGTGCGGGACCTGTATCTCGAGAACCCCGGCGTGATCCGCCGATGTCGCGACACCTGCGCGGACCTCGAGCGGCTGGCGCTGGATGAGGCCGGCAGTCTCGCGCTCATTCTGCGGATCGCGAAAGAGTACGCGAGATGAATGGCGACCCGTCCCCGAAGACCGTTGACCCACATTTGCTTTTGTTCCAAAATGTTCCGATGCGGATCGCTATCGCCGGGGCGGGTATCGGGGGGCTCACCACCGCCTTGAGCCTGCATACCGCAGGATTCCGGGATATCACTGTCTACGAACGGGTTTCGGAGTTGCGACCGCTCGGAGTCGGCATCAACCTGCTCCCCCACGCCATGCGCGAACTGACCGAACTCGGCCTGGGTGAGCGAATCTCGAAGCTGGGAGTGGCGCCGGCGACACTGGCCTATTACAACCGGCACGGACAGCAGATCTGGAGCGAACCGCGTGGCCTCGCCGCCGGTTATCGGTGGCCGCAACTGTCGGTGCACCGGGGCGCGATGCAGCTGGAATTGCTGGCGGCCGTACGCGAGCGAATCGGCGTCGAGACCGTACGGACCAGCCACCGGCTGATCTGGGCCGATCCCGGTGGCCGTGCCCGATTCGCCACCGAGACAGGCGAAGTCGAGATCGACGCGGATCTGATCGTCGGCGCCGACGGCATTCATTCGGCACTTCGGCGGCAGCAGTATCCGGACGAAGGTCCGCCGGTGTGGAACGGCATCACGCTCTGGCGCGGGACCGCGCGGGCGCCCGGCTTCCTGGACGGGCGGACGATGATCATGGCCGGGGACGCGCAACAGAAGTTCGTCGCCTATCCGCTCGACGGCACCATCAATGTGATCGCCGAACGGCGCGGTCGCGGATTCGGAGGTGATCAGGCCGACTGGAACCGCGCCGTAGGTCCGGAGCCGATCATCGAGCTGTTCCAGGACTGGAAATTCCCGTGGCTGGATGTGCCGGGCCTGATCGCGGCCACCGACGAGATCCTCGAATACCCCATGGTCGACCGAGATCCGGTCGGGCGCTGGAGTTCCGGCCGCACCACCCTGATCGGGGACGCGGCGCATCCGATGTATCCGAACGGGTCCAACGGTGCCTCGCAGGCGATTCTGGACGCCCGCACGCTCGCGTTCCATCTCGCCACCGCGCCCACGGTCGAGGACGCGCTCGCCGGTTACGAGGCCGCCCGCCGCCCGCCCACCACGGCTCTGGTGCACAGTAACCGCCGGACCGGGCCCGAACAGGTCATGGTGCTCGCCCACGAGCGGGCAGCGGACGGCTTCGCCGATATCCACGACGTCATCTCGGCGGACGAACTCACCGAGATCGCCACCGGATACAAGCGGGCGGCGGGATTCCATCCCGACGAACTGAACAACCGCCCGTCCCTGACCCCACCGAAGGTGCGATCGTGACGGCCGAGCTCACGGCGAACCTGGACGCGGCGCGACTGGCCAGGGTGATCTCCCCACTGCGGCGCACACTGCTGACGCTGACCCGCAACACCGAACATCTACCCGATATCCCGGACGCCCAGATCGAGATCATCCGAGCGCTGTCGTCGCGAGAATCGGTCACCTCCGGAGAATTGGCCCGTCGGCTCGGCTTGAACCGCTCGACGGTCAGCAATCTACTCACGGTGATGGAGGCCGAAACTCTCATCGAGCGCCGCCCGCATCCCGGCGACCGCCGGCGCGTGGAGATCCGGATCACCGCCCGCGCTCGCGATCTGTTCGCCCGATTCGATTCGGCCAGTGGCGCTCTCGTCGCCGACGCCGTCACCACGCTCAGCCGCCACGATCGTGACGTCCTGGCCGCCGCACTTCCCGCACTCGAACGATTGCGGGAGGCCCTGGCCCGCACCACCGAGGAAACCCATGAACAGTTTGCGCCAACGTATTTCGCGACGGATCCAGCAACGATCGATGCCGGGGCTGGTTCCGGGCCCGCATGAGATCGCCATTCGCAAGGGTTTGCGGGTGCCGATGGACGACGGCATCGAACTGCTCGCCGATCTGATCACCCCGGCCGGTGAACTCGATCGGCAGCTGCCCACGGTGGTGATCCGTGGCCCCTACGGCCGCGGCGGCGCCATCGCGAATCAGGCTCGCGCCCTTGCCCGGGAGGGATTCACCGTGCTGTTCCAGAGCTGCCGCGGCACCTCGGGATCCGGCGGCCGGTTCACCCCGCAGGTCGATGAGCAGCGCGACGGGATCGCCACTCATCGCTGGGTGCGCGAGCAGGAATGGTGCACCGGTTCGGTCGCCACATTCGGCCCCAGCTATATGGGTTTCACCCAGTGGGCGGTCGCCGGGGCCATGTGCACCACCGATCCCGGCAATGCGCCAGACGCGCTGTGCCTGATCACCACCATGCCCGATTTCGGTGCCATAACCTGGGACGGCGGCGCCTTCTCACTGCGCAACGCCCTGGGCTGGACACAGATGATGGACCGCATGATCCACCGCCAGATGCTGGCGCTGGCCCTGGGCCTGCTCCGCCCGGACCGCAAGCTGCGCAAGGCATTCGACGCTCTTCCGCTGACCACGGGCGACCGCGCCGCCAACGGCCGGACGGTGCACTGGTATCAGGACTGGGTCCGCCACGAAAAGCTCACCGACGAGTACTGGACCCAGCAATCGCACACCGCCTCGGTCGGCGAGGTCACCCAGCCGGTGTACATGATCAGCGGCTGGTAC
This sequence comes from Nocardia sp., assembly GCA_017354515.1. Lineage (GTDB taxonomy): Bacteria > Actinomycetota > Actinomycetes > Mycobacteriales > Mycobacteriaceae > Nocardia. The sequence continues at coordinate 4,764 of JAFMQT010000062.1, forward strand.
GACATCTTCCTGCCCTGGCAGTTGCGCAACTACGCGCAACTGGTCGAGGCGGGCCGGCCGCCGCGCCTGACGGTCGGCCCGTGGGGACATCTGTCCCGGGGGATGAACGCGCCCGTGGTCGCCGAGTCCACAGCATTCCTGCGCGAACACTTCACCGGGGCGCCCTCGACGCGTGAAAAACCCGTGCGGGCCTATCTGACCGGCGCCGGCCGATGGCACGATCTCGAGACCTGGCCGCCGCGGGGCACGCGCACCGAATCCCGGTATCCGACCGCCGCGGGCGGACCGGGATCGGATCGTCCCGACGGCGGGGTCACCCGGTACATCTACGACCCCGCCGACCCCACCCCGGCGCTCGGCGGCCCGAGTCTGCGGCCGTACTGCGGTCCGGTGGACAACACCGACCATGAGCGCCGCGCCGATGTGGTGGTGTTCCGCGGCGAGCCGCTACCGGAAGCGGTGATCGTGGCCGGCGAGATCACCGCGCACGTCCGATTCCGTTCCTCGGCCGCCGGAGCCGATATCTTCGTGCGGATCTGCGATGTGCACCCCGACGGCCGGTCGATGACCGTCTGCGACGGGATCCGCCGCATCGGGAGTATCGGGACCGCCGCCACCGACCCGGAACCGGACGGCGACGGTTTCGCCGATGTCGAGGTGCGGCTGTGGCCGGCCTTCCACCGATTCGAAGCCGGGCATCGCATCGGGGTGCAGATCTCCTCCGGAGCCCATCCGCGCTATGCCCGCAATCCCGGATCCGGCGAAGCCGCCGCCGAGGCGACCATCCTGCACCGCGCCGAGCAGGAGATCTCGCATTCGGCGACCGCGCCCTCGCGCATCGACCTCCCGGTATGGAGCACGCGGTGACCACGGCCCCCGTCCCCACGCTGGTACCCGCGTTCGACGCCGATGTGCGGATCGGTGCACTCGAGGACCACGGCCACACCCGGGCCGGGCACCGGCGGGTCGTCCCGATTCTCGGCGGTCGATTCACCGGACTGTTCGAGGCCGAGATCGTACCGGGCGGAGCCGACTGGCAGATCGTGCGTTCCGACGGGACCGTCGAGATCGATACCCGGTATTCGGCCCGTACAGCGGGCGGTTCCTACGTCCATATACGCACGTTCGGCGTCCGAAGCGCCGGGCCCGAAATCCGCGACGCGCTGACCCGCGGGGTTACCGTGGACCCGTCCGAGTATTATTTCCGGCTCGGCGTACATCTGGAAACCTCGGATCCGGACCTCGCGATCCTCGAGCGCAGTCTGTTCGTCGCGTCCGCGCAACGCGCCGCCGACCGGGTCCGGTACACCGCCTACCAGGTCACTTGACCAACAGAATCGGTTCGGACACAACATAATCCAGCTAATGATCAGCGACCGAAATCGTCTCCGAAGATCGTTTGGCGTGCGCTGCGGTGGGTTATCTATCCTGTCAGGCTGAACCCGCCCCGGTACGACCACGTCCGGACAGCGAATCGGACACAACAGGAGGATGAGCGTTGCTTCACACAGGACCACGACCGGATATCGATCAGGCCGGTCCGGTTCGGTCGGTGCCGTGGTGGGCGGTGGTTTCGGCGATCTGCGCCCCGGTCACGGTGCTGGCCGCGACCGTACTGGGCCAGTGGTTGTATACCCGGCCCTACAACCCGGTCGCACAGACCATGAGTGTGCTGGCCGGCGTCGCCGGGCGGGCGGCCGAGGTCGTCACCGTGGGTTTCATGATCGCCGCGGCCTGCCATTTCGCCATGGCGCACGGTTTGCGAACGCTGCCGCGCATCTCGCGGTTCATCCTGGCCGCCGCCGGAACGTGCGGGATGATCCTGGCCCTGGCGCGCCAGACCAACGAAACCTTGACCTGCATTCATCTGACCGCGACCGGGGCGGGCGCGATCCTGATGGCGATCTGGCCGTTGTCCACGATTGCCAGCGGCGCCCCCATCTGCCGGGCCCGGCTGGCGGTCCCGGCGACGATCGTGCTGTCGTCGCTGCTGCTGTGGCTGGGATTCGAGGCCCTGCACGGTCCCGCCCTGGGGTTGGCCGAACGGGTCTGCGTACTCGCCGAGACCGCGTGGCCGATCGTCATCGCGCTCGGTGTGCGCCAAGTGCGTGCCACGGCCGATTCGGCGGCCATAGCCACCGAGACAGCATCGGAGCCCGCCACCGTAGGGTGACGGGCTCCGGGGCAATCTACTTCACGGTGACCGTCATCGAGAACCGCTGCGCGGGATGTCCCTGGTCTACCGGCCGCACCGAGACCAGATCGAGGCGGGTCGTCCCGGGCCGCGCGGCGGTGAAGGTCCACACGCTGTTGCCCACCGACCCGGGCACGGGGGTGGCGCCGCGGTATTCCGGATTGCCCTCCTGACGCAGGACGTTCCGGTCGAAGGCACCGATCTGCCAGACATATCCGGTGGTCGGATTATCCGGTAACGCCACGGCCAATCCCTGACCGACAGACAGTCTGGTGGTCTGCCCGTTCGCGTCGGTTCCGACGATGACCGGGGCCGAGACCGTCCGGATCGCGGGCGGGGCCGAGGGAGCCGGCTGGGCCCCCGCGACCGCACCCGCCCCACCGGCGGACAAGGCCAGACCGAATACGACCATCAGCAAAGGTGTACGCACCACATTCCTTCCATTCGGATAAGCGCCCACACCTTACAGTCGCGATCCCCGCGATGACGGTCCTCAGGAATGTTCACAGGCCGAAGCTCAAGCCCGGCAATCGCATTCGAAAAGCCTGAAAACTCCCGCCGTTCGGTTATCCGAGGGTTGCGGTTACCATCATCGACATGGCGTGGGATGGGCGCGAACCCGACAGACCGCACGCCGACCTTGCGCACCGGTGGGCGTCAGCGCTCGGCGGCGGCATACAGGAACATGTCGAGACGCTGAATCTGCTGCATGAGGGTCGGCGGCTGCTGATGTCGCTGTCGGAGGGTCTGCTCGAGGCCGCCGAATCCGGAAATACCGAGGCGGCGGGCGAACTCGGCGCCCAGTTCGCCCAGGCCGCCCATTTCATCGGCGAGGAGATGCTGGGCACCACCACTACCGTGCTGACGGCCACGCTCGCCGAATTCGGCTACGACCACCAGCGATCCGCGGCCCTGATCGGCGCCTTCACCGGCGGGTACGTACGCGCCTTCCGTGCCTGTCTGCTCGCCGATCAGGAGAGTGCGCGCACCGCCGACATCACCGCGCGAACCTCCGCCGAGGGCCGGTTACATGCCAGCGAGGCCCGGCTGCGCGCGGTGTTCACCCAAGCCGGGATCGGCACCGGGCTGGCGGATATGTCCGGGCGCATCGTCGAGGTCAACAAGGCGTTCGCGACCATGCTCGGCTACGAGCCCGAGCAAATGTACGAACTCGAGGTCGCCGACCTCATCCATCCCGACGATCCGCCGGGAATGTGGGAGCTCTACGCCGGCGTGGTCCGCGGCGAATACGACCACGCCCAAGTGGAGAAGGCCTACAGCCACCGCGACGGCCATACGGTGTGGACCAACATCAACATGTCACTCGTGCGTGACGAGCACGGCAACCCGCAGTACACGCTGGTCCTGGTCGAGGACATCTCCGAACAGCGCAAGCTGCGCGAACGCCTCAGCTACCGCGCCCACCACGATCCGCTGACCGGCCTGGCCAACCGCTCCCGGTTCTTCGACGCGCTCAACGAGGCCTGCACACATCCCGACGCACGCGTCGGCCTGTGCTATGTCGACCTCGACCATTTCAAGGCCGCCAACGACACCTTCGGCCATTCCATCGGCGACGAACTTCTCACCCGCGCGGCGGCCCGGCTGTGCGCATGCGCGGGCGGGGAGAATCACCTTGTCGCCCGGATGGGCGGCGACGAATTCGTCATCCTGGTGCCACGCACCCGCCGGCGCCGCGAACTGGTCGATCTGGCGCGCACCGTGCTCGACGCATTCACCGTGCCATTCGATATCGGCGGGCACCGGCTGCGGATCGGGGTGAGTATCGGCGTCATCTCCGAATCGGCCGCCGACACCAGCCCCGAGGAGCTGCTCCAGGCCGCCGACTCCACCATGTACTGGGCCAAGACCGACGGCCGCGGCCGATACGCGGTGTACGACCCCAGCCGGCGCCGCCGGGAACACACCCGCGCGGAACTACTGGCCGATCTGCCCGGCGCGCTGACCCGCGGCGAGTTCTTCCTCGACTATCAGCCGATCGTCGATCTCGCCGATCAGCGGCCGGTAGCCGTCGAGGCGCTGGTGCGCTGGCAGCATCCCGAACTCGGGGTGCTGAGCCCGGCCCGGTTCATCGATCTCGCCGAGGGCGGCGGGCACATCATCACCCTGGGCACCGTGGTGCTGGAACAGGCCTGCCGCGAGGGCCGCCGGTGGTGCGACCGCTTCGGCGCGGACGCACCGGTCGTCAGTGTGAACGTCTCAGCCGAGGAGGTCGCCGATCCGGCCTGGCTGGAGCGGGTGCAGCAGGTGGTGGCCGAGACCGGAATCGCCCCGGACCGACTGCAATTGGAACTCACCGAACGCACCTTCATGCACGCGCTCGGGCGACCACTGCAGGCCCTGCAGACCCTCGCGGATTCCGGAATCCGCATCGCCATCGACGATTTCGGGACCGGATACTCCAATCTCGCCTATCTGAGCCAGCTTCCGCTGCATGTGGTGAAACTGGCCGGGCCGTTCATCCACCGCATCCGCAACGCCGACACCATCGGCCGCAGCGATCTGCTGATCCTGGAGACGATCATCGCGCTCAGCCACGACCTCGGGCTGAGTGTGACCGCAGAATGTGTGGAGACTCGTCATCAGGCGGATCGACTGCTGGCGCTGCATTGCGATAACGCCCAGGGCTGGTACTTCCACCACCCGGTGCACGCCCTGCTGATCGCCGATCTGCTCGGCAACGCCCTCACCGCGTCCGCATAACGAATGCCGGCAACGACATCGCGTTCGGGCACGGATTACCTAGTCGGGGAACGACACCGCGAATCCGGCGCCGATCACGGCGGATGCGATGACAGCGAGTACGGCGATAATCCACATGTGAACCTCTTCGATTGCGGGCCAAGCGGATTCACCGTAGCGTCAGCGAGCCGGCAGCGGAGCGGAACGGCGCAACCCACCGTCCCGCTCCCCCTGCCGACGACTACTTCCGCCGTTCGCGCTTCTCGCGCACGCGCACCGAGATCCGGACCGGCGAACCGTCGAATCCGAACTCCTCGCGCAACCGCCGCTCCAGAAAGCGCCGGTAACCGGCCTCCAGGAACCCGGTGGTGAACAGGACGAAGGTCGGCGGGCGAGTGGTCGCCTGGGTGGCGAACAGGACTCGGGGCAGCCGCCCGCCCCGCATCGGCGGCGGAGTGGCCGCGATGACCTCCTTGAGCCAGGTGTTCAACCGTCCGGTGGGGATACGCTTGTCCCAGGATTCGAGCGCGGTCTCCATCGCCGGAACCAGCTTCTGCACCGCGCGACCGGTGTGAGCGGAGATATTGACCCGCTGCGCCCACGGCACTCGCACCAGATCGCGCTCCACCTCCCGTTCGAGCTGATACCGGCGGTCCTCGTCGACCAGATCCCATTTGTTGAACGCCAGGACCAGGGCCCGCCCGGTGTCGGCGACCATGCCGATCACCCGCAGATCCTGTTCGGTGATCGGCTCGGAGGCATCGATCAGCATGATCGCGACCTCGGCGGCCTCGATCGCGGCCTTGGTGCGCAGCGAGGCATAGTATTCGGTGCCGCCGGCCTGCGAGACCTTCCGCCGCAGGCCCGCGGTGTCGACGAAACGCCAAGGCTTACCGCCCAATTCGACCAGTGAATCGACCGGGTCCACGGTGGTTCCGGCGACATCGTGTACCACCGAACGTTCATCGCCGGACAGCTTGTTGAGCAGACTCGACTTTCCGACATTCGGTTTGCCGACCAGCGCCACCCGGCGCGGTCCGCCGCCACCGGTGCCCTCGCGCGGAGTCTCGGGCAGGACCGCGAGCACATCGTCGAGCAGATCACCCGCGCCCCGGCCGTGTGCGGCCGACACCATTTTCGGCTCGCCCAAACCCAGCGACCACAGCACCGCGGCATCGGCCTCGGCCTTCTCACCGTCGACCTTGTTGGCGACCAGAATCACCGGAGTCTTGGAGCGGCGCAACACTTTCGCCGCCGCCTCATCGGTCGCGGTCGCACCGACGGTCGCATCGACCACCAGCAGGATCGCGTCCGCGGTCCGCATCGCCGATTCGGCCTGCCGCGCCACCGCCTGCTGCAACCCCTTGGCATCGGGCTCCCAGCCACCGGTGTCCTGCACCAGGAACCGGCGACCGGCCCACGACGCCTCATAGGACACCCGGTCGCGAGTGACGCCGGGAATATCCTCGACCACCGCCTCGCGGCGGCCCAGAATACGGTTCACCAGCGTAGATTTGCCGACGTTGGGACGGCCGACCACGGCCAAAGTGGGCATAGCGAGCTCTTCGCCGGCGATGGCCGCATCGTCGAGCCCGGCCACCTCCCAGTCGGATTCATCGGTCCAGATGCCGTCGCCGGCGATCGAGTCCGGGCCCGCCGCCGCACCCGGGCTCATCTGTGCCCTCCCACCGCGATCTCACGGCGAACGACGCGATACAGCTCGTCGATGACCTCGTCCATATTCAGCTCACTGGTATCCACCAGAACCGCGTCCTCGGCGGGGCGCAGCGGCGATACCGCACGGGTGGAGTCCAAGGTGTCGCGACGCTGCACATCGGCCAGCACCGCCTCATAATCATCGCCGCGGCCCTCGGCGATATTCTGCTGATTACGTCGCGCCGCACGCGCCTGCGCGGAGGCGGTCAGATAGATCTTGGCATCGGCGCCGGGCAACACCACGGTGCCGATATCGCGGCCCTCGACCACGATCCGGCCCGCTGACACCGCGATCTCGCGCTGCGTATCGACCAGCTGATCGCGCACCTGCGAGACCGCCGACACCGCCGACACCGCCTTGGTGACCGCGGCGCCACGAATCTCGTCGCGGACATCCTCACCGTCGAGTTCGACCAGTTCGGCGGACGGATCGGTGCCGATGGTCAGCGCCAGGTCACCAACCGCGGCCGCGATCGCGGCCGGATCGCCCAGATCGACGCCGGCGCGCAACGCTCGCAGCGTCGCGACGCGATACATCGCACCGGTGTCCAGGTATCGGGCGCCGAGACGGGTCGCCAGCCGGCGCGACACACTCGACTTGCCGGTACCGGACGGACCATCCATCGCCACGACCAGCGCATCCGACTCCATCACGTCACGGCCTCCCGGGAATCGCTCCGCCAGAACATCCATGCCGCTCATGCCGGCCTTACTCACAACGCCACCGCCTCATACAGTTTTCCGATTTCGTCCCGCCCGAGCACCCGCAGCGTGCCCGAACGCTGATCGCCCAGCGCGACCGGCCCGATATTGGTGCGGACCAGGCCTGTGACCGGATGACCGACCTCGGCCAACAACCGGCGCACGATATGTTTGCGACCCTCGTGCAGCACCACCCGGACCAGTGATTTGCCCTCACCCACCTCGACGACCTGGAATTTGTCGACCTTCACCGGCCCGTCCTCGAGCTGGATGCCCTCGCGCAGGGTCTTGCCGACCCCGCGTTGCACCTCACCGTGCACACTCGCCAGATAGGTTTTGGACACCTCGAACGAGGGATGCATGAGCCGGTGCGCCAGATCCCCGTCGTTGGTCAGTAGCAGCAGTCCCTCGGTGTCGGCGTCCAGGCGCCCGACATGAAACAGCCGCTGCCCGGCCATCACCCGCTCGGCGACGATATCGCCGACACACGGGCGGCCGTGCTCGTCGGACATGGTGGACTGGAATCCCTTGGGCTTGTTCAGCGCCAGATAGACCTGCTCGTCGCGGACCACCACGCGCACCCCGTCGACCCGCACCACGGCGGAGTCGGGATCTATGCGCAGGCCCTGTTCGCGCACGATGGCGCCGTCGACCTCGACTCGGCCCTGGTCGATGAGTTCCTCGGCCGCGCGCCGCGAGGCCACACCGGCCTTGGCGAGCACTTTCTGCAGCCGCTGTCCCTCACCCCAGGGCAGTTTGCGCGGACCGGACTCGGGGGTATCGACATTCTGGTGGCGGGCCGGTTTGGCGAAACTCAGCACGGTCGGCGCGGATTTCTGCTTCTTCGGTTTCGTCGCGGCGGTGCGTGCGCGACCCGGTGCGGTCTCACTGCCGCCGCGACCGGCGGCGCCGTAACCGCCACGGCCACCACGAGATTCGGCTCCAGCGGCCCTGCCCCGGGCGAAACGATCGGTGGGACGGGTGTAACCGCCCGCACCGCGAGATCCGCGGCGCGAGCGGGGGCCTTCGTGGTCACGCTCCGCTTCCGCCTCCGGCCCTGATCCGCTCGCACCCCGATCGGCCGATCGTGAATCACGTCCGCCGCCATCGCGATATCCGGGCGAGCGTCCCGATCCCGCGCGGCTCGCGCCGCCGCGATCGGGGCGGCCACCGCCGCGCGGCGGGTCGCTGTGTCGTTTCCTACGGTCCGGTATGCCATCTCGGCGAGCGGGTGTATTCACGATGTCCTCTGGTCACTTCGCGGACTCCCTGGCGGAGTCCTCCGGGTCATTCCTCCGCGCCGAGTGCGATATCGGATTCGGCGGGCTTTTTCAGCCTGGTGTACCGGGGGTCGGTCTCCAAGCTCTCGTTGATCTCGTCGATCAGGTCGACGCCCGGTAGCAGGGGCGCCAGTGACGGCAGTTCCGCCAGCGAGGCGAGTCCGATCCGTTCCAGGAACAGCTCGGTGGTGACATAGAGCGTCCCGTTGGTCTCGACATCGGCACCGGCCTCGGCGATCAGTCCCCGCGCCACCAGGGTGCGGATCACGCCGTCGACATTGACTCCGCGCACCGCACTCACTCGCGCTCGGGTAACCGGTTGACGGTAGGCGATCACCGCCAACGTTTCCAAGGCGGCCCGGGTGAGTTTGGAACGCGCACCGTCCAACAGCATACGTTCGACGTAGGGCGCATACCGGGTACGGGTGTAGTACCGCCAGCCGTCCCCGACGTAGCGCAGATCGATACCGCTGCCGCGCGCCGACAATTCCGCCGACATCTCGCGTAGTACGTGTTCGACCCGCTCAGCGGTGTCGTTCACCGCGGCGGCCAGTTGCTGCACCGCCGCGGGCGCGTCCACGATCAGCAGCATCGCCTCCAGTGCCGAGCGCAGTTCGTCCTCGTCCAGCGGCCGGGTCTCCTCGGCTTCCTCGGCCATGAGATCACTCACATCGAGAGCTTCCACACGCCGCGGCGTGAATTCCGGCGGCGCGGCTTCCTGCGGCGAACGGTCCTGCGGCGAAGGTGTCGTCATCCGTAATCCTCGTCGATGG
>JAFMQT010000310.1 GCA_017354515.1 Nocardia sp.
CTCGGCGCCGACGCGGTCGACGCCATCCGCGCCCACCACGACCGGCTCGCGACCCAGATCACCCAGTGGGAGAACATCTCCCGCGCCACCGCGTACGACTGACCGATCCGATCACAGAATGCGAGCAGACCGTGACAACCGGGCGACTCGAGGCCTTCAGCGATGGCGTCTTCGCCATCGCCATCACACTGCTCGTCCTCGATCTACGCCTACGCGAGACGACATCCGCATCTGCTCGCTGAACATCTTGACCGTGCCGAAGCGGCCCGCATCGGCCGCCGGTTCGTCGCGGGCCCGGTCTGCTATCTGATCGGCACACTTGTCGGCCTGATCTCGGTCTGGGCCGGCATCGCTGTCTTCGCCGCACTCATCGCCTTCTACTGGTTACCGGTCGGCGCCCACGAACAGCACCGAGTGCGATGAGTTCGCGCCCTGGTCGGCGTCTCAATAGTCGTTTTCCGCTGCCGACAGCCGTACGGCCGGCCCACGAACCCAGGAGACTCTGATGCCGGAATTGCTGGTCGATTTCATTACGTCACTCGATGGTTATGCGGCCGCCGACGGCTGGCCGGGGTGGTGGGGGTTTGAAGGGCCCGAGTACCTCACCTGGTTGGCACAGCAGCCCGAAGGCGAGTACACGGTGCTGATGGGGGCGGTCACCTACCGCCTGATGTCGGGATTCGCCGAGGCGGGCGAGGAGGGCACGGGTCAGCTGGCGGACCTGCCGAAGATCGTCTTCTCGAATACACTGAGCGAACCGCTGTCCTGGCCGAACAGCCGCCTCGTCACCGGGGACGCCGTGGAGGCCGTGCGGGAGATGAAAAGTCAAGGCTCCCAATCGATGCGCACCATCGGCAGCCTCACCCTTTGCCGGGCGCTGCTGAGAGCCGGTCTGGTGGACCGCTTCCGGGTGGTGGTCTTTCCCGTCATCACCGGCAAGACCGGCAAGGAACGAATTTACGACGGCTACCCCGACGTCGCCCTCGAGATGATCGGCAGCTCGACCTTCGACGGCCGCACCCAGCTCCTCGAATATGTCCCGACGCTCCTGACCGGGCCGCCGAACCCGGCCGGCGACAAGGGCTGACCGTAACCTCCTGGGCCCCTGGGAAATTCGACGATGAGCTCACCGCCGCTGCAGGATCTCGGTCTTGTACCACTCACCCACGTTGAGCGCGACGATCACGACAGCCAGGATTGCGAGGCTGGCGAGCGCGGGGAGATTCGAGGCAATCGGAAGCAGAGCCAGCACCACGACGGCCGCGCTGCCTCGGGTCCAGGACACGCGGCCGATCATGCGCCAGCGGGTGAATACGAAAGTGGCACAGTACGCTGCGGTGCCGCCGTAGAGCAGGCCGGTACTGGCCCACCCGAGTGTCTCGGCGGGCCGGGCGATCGCGCGCTGGAGTCCCACCGCGATCACCATGATCGACGCGATCAGCGAGAGATGCCCGTAGGAAAGTACGTTGCGTACGAGTGCGATCTGGGTCGGGGCCGCGGCGAGGGTTGTCTCCATTCGGCTGTTCGCGTAGTGGAAGTAAACCCACCAGATCCCGCTGACCAGGACGAACGCCACCACGATGGCCGACCCGACCGGCACGTTCAGATGTTCGAACGGAACCGAGGCCACAGCGACCATCGACTCGCCCAGCGCGATGAGCACGAACAGTCCGAATCGCTCCACGAGGTGGCCTGCCAGATAGTGGACAGAACTGAGTATTCGACCCAGAACCCACGGCGTCGACAGGTCGATCAGCGCGACGATTCCCCAAACCACCTCCCGCGCAAGCATATCCAGCAGCGCGCCGATAACCAGCAGGGGCCCCGTCAGCACCACGCTGACACCGTAGGGGGTGCGCATACCACGCGTCGCCAGGACGATCGGGATCCCGAGGACTGCCCGACCGGCCCAATACGACAATGCGAAGACCAGCGCCCGATCCCCATACGCCCCGGGCAGTGCGATCGCCATGAAGACCGCGCTCAGCGCGATTGCGAATAACCGGACGCGGTGCGCAGGCCGCTCGGCTCCGGTCTGATTGGTATGGATCGCGGTGCCGACCCACATCCAGTAAACCGGGACGAACACGATCAGGGCGCGGAGCAGTCCCGCCGGGCCGCTGTCGGTGGCGATCAATGTCGAGGTGCGGGTGACCGCAACGACGAAAACCAGGTCGAAGAACAGTTCGGCCCAGCTCACCCGCCGCTCCTGCTCAGCCCGCACCACCCCACGGGATTCGCCTGGAACATCACTGGTTACGCCGTCGGCCATCGGTGCCTCACCATGGAGTCGGTCTCGCCGCGACGGCACTGCCCGTGCGACCCGGCGTGAATTCTAGAGATTCCTGGTCACGGGCGGTAGCGGCCCGTCATCGCTGCGCGGAGCCGGCGGCCGATGAGACTGCGGGCTTGTGCCAGGTGATCCGGTAGCGCCAGAAGAGGAGCCGACGCACTCTCGCACCGGGCAGCAGGGTCGCCGCTACCTCGGCCACCTGCCGCGTCGTCAGCGGTGGATCCAGCACCACCGGCATCGCCCCACGACGGTTATCGTTGGCGAATCCGCCGCCACCGAGCATTCTCGTCGCCAGGAACACCGCTCCGAAGACGCGATGAGCGATGGCCGCGCCGATCTCGACGGGCAGTTCACGCGGAAGATCGGTGCGCGGCAACGCGACCGCCGCGAGCACACCGCCCGGCCGCAGCGCATCGGCGAGGACCGGCAGGATCTGCTCCAGCGGCATGTGATGCAACGCCGTGATCGACACGATCGCGTCGTAGTCCTCGCCAGGTATCGGGTCGGTCAGTACATCCGCCAGAACGCAGTTCACGTTCTCCGGTGTGCGGCGTTCGGCGGCGGCGATCATCTCCGCCGACCGATCGACCGCGTCGACGTGGTCACATCGCCGGGCCAGTTCGACCGCGAATTCCCCCGCGCCGCAGCCTATATCGACGGCCCGCCGACACCTGCGCGGCAACTGACGCAGCAGCACGCGCTGGTAGTACCGATTGTGGTCCCAATCGAGCACGACCCTGAGCTTACGACGCCCGCGTCGACCGGCCTGTGTAATCAATCATATTGACGCAGAGGGCGACAGGGAGCCGATATCCTGGACGCCTTGTCGGCCACCGAACGCGACACGCTCACCGAGCTGCTCACCCGCATCCTCGACTACTGAAAACCACGAGTTCCAGTAGCGCTAAAATAGCGCTATGGCTACCATTCAGATCCGCGAACTGCCGGATGAGGATGCGGACATCCTGCGCAAGCGAGCTGCGGCTGCCGGTATGTCGTTGCAGGCGTATATGCGACAGGAGTTGATCAGGCTCGCTCGGCGGCGCACGAAGGCCGAAGCACTCGCGGAGATTCGGGAGGCTCTCGAACACGATCCCGGCCCGGGTGTGACGGGCGATTTCGTGGTCGAAACCCTGCGGGAGTTGCGAGGTGAGTGAAGAACTCGTGGTCGACGCCTCGGCGGTCGCCGACGCTCTGATACGTGGCGATGAGGTAGGAAACGCTCTCGCTCAACGTATTTCGGGGTCGGTCTGTCATTCTCCGCATCTCATCGATGCGGAGGTCGGTAGCGTGCTACGTCGTGCCGAGCGACGGGGTTTGATCAATGAGCGAACCGCGTTGACGAGCCTGCGACTGCTGAAGTTCTTGATCGATGAACGGTATTCCCATGACGGCTGGTTAGCGCTCGAGGCGTGGAAACTACGAGGCACCGTTACGTTCTACGACGGCCTGTACGTGGCCCTGGCGGCGCGCCTCGACATTCCATTGCTGACACGCGATATCAAGCTGAGTAAAGCGCCCGGCCTCCCCTGTCGAATCGAGGTGTGCGGCTGAGCGACTCCGAACCTATCTCGACATCTCACTGTGGAATCGCGGCGTCGGAGCCATCTCCCTGGAGGCCCACGCCGACCCGGCAGGCCAGGCATCGATGGCAGTGCGGCGAACTCTCCAACGCTTCCTCGAGTAGTCGCTCGGGCCGCATTGTGCTGCGGAGCACTGATGAGCGCGGAAGCGTCCCCGATACCGCTCCAGCGAATCGGGGACCGACCGTATTCTATTCAGCCGCAACGGTTGTCCGTGAACCGGACGATACCGCGACCGCTCACCGGTGTCGGATCAGTGGTCGAGACGGCACACGACCCCGTCTTTCTCGTCGCCCGACAGGGGCACGGCCTTCGACAGTTCACAGCGGGCGTCCTGGCCCTGGATGGCGTCCTTCTGGCGATACTGGTGAATGGTGACGGTCTGATCCTTCCGGAACGTGACGCGCTCGCCCTTCGGGCCGACGGCGGGCCGGCAATCGTTGGGCCCCGGCAGGTCCACGACGGCCGATTTGACGTGGTTCGTCGACTCCACCTGGGCTTTCACATAGTGCTCACTGCCCATTCGGCACAGCAGCACTCCCGTTTCATTCGAATTGTCCGCTCCTGCGGCCGGGGCGACGAGGGCCGCGGCGGACAGTGCCGCAATGGCCGAAGCACACAGAGTGAGTATCTTTCGCACGATCTGAGCTCCTAAGACGTAATCGGTTGCCGCCGCATCGCCGACGTTGCACCGTCAACTCTCGCGACGGGGCCCGACTCTAAGCCCGCGAACAGCAGCCCGCAATTCGGCCGGCCGATCGAATCCGCTTGGCGCACTGTGGAATAGAAGACTTTCAACTGCTGCGCACCGCCCCACCCACCCTCTCCGTGTCGCGAAGAACCGACACCGGGATCCGCAGGTCATACCGTGTCGCCGGACAAATCGGGCTGGGAGTAACTACGATCGAGGGGTGCGATCGATCTGGAAGGGTTCCATCGCGTTCGGGCTGGTGAATGTCCCGGTGAAGGTGTATTCCGCCACCGAGGACCATGACATCAGGTTTCATCAGGTCCACGCCGCCGACGGCGGGCGGATCAAATACAACCGCGTCTGCACCGTGTGCGGGCAGACGGTCAACTATGCCGATATCGATCGGGCCTATGAGTCGCCCGAGGGTGAGAAGGTGGTACTGACCGACGAGGACTTCTCGAAGTTGCCGGTGGCGGAGAAGCATGAGATTCCGGTCCTGCAGTTCGTGCCGGCCGATCAGATCGATCCGATGCTGTTCGAGCGCAGCTACTACCTCGAACCGGATTCGGCCACCGCGAAGGCGTACGCACTGCTGGCGGAGACGCTGGACCAGGTCGATCGGGTCGGTCTCGTACATTTCACGCTGCGGCAGAAGACCCGGCTGGCGGCATTGCGCGTGCGCGACGGTGTGCTGGTGCTGCAGACGCTGCTGTGGCCGGATGAGGTCCGGGCGGCCGATTTCACCTCGCTCGAGGACGTCACCGCGCCGCGCCCGCAGGAGGTGAAGATGGCGCGCACCCTGGTCGAGAGCATGTCCGACGATTTCGATCCGGACCAGTACACCGACGAGTATCAGATCGAACTGCGCAAGGTGCTCGACGAGGCGATCGCGTCGGGATCGGACCGGGTGATCCATGCCGAACCGGCTCAGGCCGGCGAATCCGACGCGGAAGTGGTCGACCTGGTGGCGGCATTGCGGCGCAGTCTCGAGGCCACCGGCCGGGGCGGGGAAACCACCGAGGAGCCGGCGAAGAAGGCCGCCAGACCACGCAAGAAAGCCGAGCCACGCAAGAAAGCGGCGACACACGAAGAAAGCGAGACCGCGAACCGTTCCCGGTCGGCCAAGCGCAAGGGCGCCTGACCGGCATGACCCGATATTTGACGCGACGGCGCCGCGGGCTTCCGCCATACTGTGGCGGCGCCCGGAATTTGCCGTAGGGTGCATCCTAATGCGTTCGACCCGGTCGGGGCCCGGATCGTCCCGGAATACAACACTTTTCTCGGAGGGAACCTC